>CAZOAE010000051.1:0-6031 GCA_964577725.1 uncultured Erysipelotrichaceae bacterium
CAGAATTAAAAAAAATTTATAAAACACTAAAATTAATTAAATAAAAGAGTATAATATATTATTAATATATTAAAAGGGAGATATTAAAATGACAACTGCGGAAACTATTACTCTTGTTACAAACATTATCTTATATTCACTTTTAGGTTTAATTCTTATAAAGTGCTTAATTGGTTTATTTAAAGGATTGTGGAAAACCACTTGTTCTTTACTTATTTCAATCATATTTTATATTTTAGTAATAACATTAAATACTACTTTTACTGAGTTGTATTATGGTATCAATTTAAGCTTTATAAGTAGTTCACCTATTGTGGTTAATAATGTTGAAGTTACTATATCGACAATTGGGGATACGCTTAGAGAAGTTGTGATGGCTTTAACGGAAGGAACTCTTAATTTAACTAAGTCAGATCCAGTATTTAAAGTGTGTGATGCTTTGGCAATGTCAATTTTGTCATTTTTTGTTTTTATTCTCCATATAATAATTGTTACATTTATTATTTCCCCAATAATATCAACATTAGTTTATCATTTGATTTTAAAAAATATTTTAGGATCTAATATTACTAAAAAACATAAACTTAAATTGGCTGGATTTTTTGTAGGTGGATTAAAAGCCACGATTACAATGGGATTATTATTAACTCCATTTACAGCGTTAGCAAATCAAATAGGAAGTGTTGTAAGTAATGGAGAATATCAGTTTGAAGGTGATGCTGATGAATTGAAAAGTTATATAGATGCGTATTCTAATTCAAGTTTAGCAAAAGTATTAACTACTTTTAAAATAAATGGTAATTCTTTAGATGTTTGTTTAACTAACGCAGCGACTACTTTTAAAGTTGATGATAATAATATTAGTTTTCTTGATGAACTTGCTATGGTAACTGATATTGCTTGTGTTGGTATGCAAGAAGGAATAATTACTTTAAGTGGTATTTCTACTGAAGTATCAGCGTATTTATCAAAAAATTTTGTTACAAATGTATTAATTGATTTAGCGAATTCATCTTTAGTTACTACTTTACTTCCTGTAACTTTAGGAATAATTTGTAATTTAGATAATATTAAAGAAAATATTGATTTAACTAGTGTTAATTGGGATATTGATTGGCAAGATGAATTAACAGCGCTAAGTGATGTTTATGATAAATTTTATGATACTGGTTTGATTTCTGCGATATTGAATCCAGAAGAACTAAATAATTATGAATTTAATCGTGATACATATAAACTTTTTAAAACTACATTTGAAAGAATGGATGACATTGATACATTGAATGATGTTATGCCATATGTTTTAGCAAGTTTTACTAGAAGTTTAGAAGAAGATGAAAGTGCATTAAGTGGAATATTCCCAACAGATGTTGATAAATATAAAAATATAGAAATTGGAAGTGAATTAGGTTCTATTTATGATGCAGTTATGACTTTATCTGATTTATCTAGTTATGCTTTTAATGATACTACAGAAGTAAATATTAATAAAAATAAGAATGTTGCATCTAATAATGAAACAAGAAGGTATTTAACTATTGGTGATTTACAAGATAGTGAAAAAATGTCAACTTTAATTAGTTTTTTATTATCGGAAAATGGTGTTAAAGGTGGAGATGTTGATGAAGAAGGGAATGTTATAGAAGAATATAAATCTTCAGCAGAAGAATCATACCCTATTAGTACTGAATTTGTTTTTAAGGGTAGTGAAGATGGTAAGATTAAAGGTTTATTAGATTCATCATTAATTACAAATAATATTGTTAGTTTACTTAAATATGCGTTTAATTCAAGTGAACAAATGAAAGCGTTAAATTTAGGTGAAACATTAGATGATATAGAAAAACATTCTACTGAGTATAACTGGGAAAATGAAGTATCAAGTTTACTTAATATATGTTCAGTTATTATGAATTTAGATTTTGATAATTTTAATATTTTTGAAGATGCAGGAGAATTAAAAAAAATTACTCCTTATATAAATGATTCTGAGTTACTTCCTGAATTAGTACCACCAATTATTAAATCTTATTTAGGTGAAGAAGAAATAATTTATGGATTATTCGCTGATGATTTTGGTTTTGATTGTGGGAATTTAGGTACAGAAATTGATAAGTTATTAGATGTTCTACCTAAAATTAATAATTTACAAAATAGTTTATCAAGTGGAATAGAAGCATTTATTGAAGATTCAAATTTATCTAGTGATATTGAAGATATTTTAACCGCTGTTTGTGATTCTAAAATTATTAATCCAACACCTAAGGATAATAAATTGTCAAATTTTGAAGTCATTGTTAAAAATGTGTTTGGTGATGAAAAATTAAAAGAATCTGGATTTAAAGAATTAGATGAAAATACTTTGAAGAATATTAGAAATTCTAATGGTGGCTGGAAAGGTGAAATTAGTAGAATTGGTGATGCTTTAAGTAGTTTAAGTAAAAATGATACTTTGAAAAAATTAATTAATCCAGAAAAATATAATGAAGGTAAAGAAGATGTTGAAATTAATGATATTAAGGCTAGTGATGTATCTAATTTGATTACTAGTTTTGCTGATTCAACTATTATTGAACATTCTTTAGGAAGTGTTCTTAATAACTATTTACAAGGACAAATGAAAGAAATGGGGGTGTCTGTTGATTTTAGAGCAGTTAATAATTGGGATGATGAAGCAGAACATTTAGAGACTGTTATTACTTCTATACAAGAATTAGATGGTAGGGGATTTTCCTTAGGAAGCGAAAATATTGATATTACTTCTTTACAATATTATCGTGTAAATGAATTGGACGATGGTACAACTAAAATTGTTTCGGGAGCAGATGATATTGGATCAATATTGAAATCTTTATATAGATTACAATCTGTTAGCGAAGAAATAAATAAGAATGGTGAAATTACTTACAAGAATACAATTGGAGATGTTGTTTACAATATTACAGAACAAATGCTTGGATCGTATATGGAGTGTAAAGATTCAAATGGAGATATTGATGAAGAAAAAACTAATGAACTAAAAGAAAGGGTAAAAAAAGATCATAATTTTAGTGAAAATATAGATGATGATAATTATGTTGCTAATGTTTTTTGGACAAAAGACAATGATAATATTTCTGATAAAGGGAATTATATTATTGATGATATGATTGATATTATTGATGAAATTTTAGGTACAAGTGAGAAAAAAATTGATTTAACGAAACACTTAGTTGATGATGATGGAACTATTGATATTGTAATAAAAAGTGATTATATTAATGAGAATGGTGAAGTAAGTTTTGAAGATTTTGAAATTAATGATAGTACTAGAGGAATAATTGAAGACTTAAATAATAATTATATTTTTAGAAGTTTAATTTCACCTATTTTAAAAAATGAGATTAATTCATTAAATGGTGAAATTAATCCAAATAAAGCGAATGTTTCTATTTTTGATAATGAATATAATTATCAAAACGAAGATAAAAAAGTGGTTGCTAATCGTAGTGAAGAAGTTGAAAAAAGAAATACTGAATTAAATTTATTAATTGATATTTTTGAATATATGAATTCATTAGAAAATGCAACGGGTGACAATAAGTATAAAGATCTTATGGGGGAAAATAAAAATAATGAAGGTATAATTGAAAGATTGCTTAAAAAATCTAATGAATCTAAAGTATTAAGCAAAGTTGATCCTAATTATGAAGGGACTGATAAAGATTATTCAATTTTTGAAGATATAGTTAAATATATTTTAGATCAAACAACTTTAACTTCTTATATTGAATATAATTATAAGGAAGTCTCAACAAATGTTAAAACTATCATTAAGGAAATTACTGTTTCTAGTGAATATAAATGGGAAGATAGTGAAGAAACAAAAGATGGAGAAATTTCTAAATTGTGTGATGTGTTATTTGATTTAACTCATTTAGAAACAACAGATAGTACTAGTGAAAATAAAAAATATGTTAATTTTAATGATAGTACTAAAATAAATAGTATTAAGACCGATAACGCAAGAACATTAATGTTTTCACTAAATGAATCATATTTATGTCATGGTGCAGTTGGTAGTGTAGTAAATAAAATCTATGAAGAAACTGGTATTAATAATTATGCTTTAGATAGAAATAATCCTATTAATGCACATTATTTAGATTATGATAGTGATAATAGTAAATTAAAAGAATTTAGTGAACAAAAGATTTTATGGAGTGCTGATATTGATCCATTGTTTGAACTGTATGATGTAATAGGTGCAAATGGTAATGTTAATGATTCTATTATTGATTTTGATGGTGAAAATGAAAAAGTTAAAGAAGGTTTCTTTACTAGCGTAATTCCTAATTTAATGACATTAAAAAATGTTGAAAATTGTCATAGTGATATTTTATATGGATTATTTAGAGAACTTAATTTAGATGGTTATATTTATGAATATGAAGTTAATGATTATCGCGATGATGAAAGTCAAAAAAATAGTAATCATTATTATGTAATTAAAGATAATAAAACATATGATTCAAATATTGTTTCAATGGCTAATGGAGTTGTAACTAAATATTATTATAAAGAAGATTTTGCTAGAAGGGACACATTGAGTACATTAATTGATAAAATTAATAATAAAAATGATAGCGGTTATTGGACATTTGAAGGTGATAGGTTAGATGAAATTGCTAATATAATGTACACTAATACTGCTGATATTAAAAATTTAGATGGTGATATAGTTAGAAGTGTTTTACGCGGTACTTATGTTTATGATGGTAAGTTAGATATTGATAATAATTATGAAGCGAGATATAAAAGGGGATATTTAGCAAGTGAATTAGTTAGTTCATTTGTTGCTCAAAATTCAGTTGAGTTTGTTAGTGAATTAAATAAAACTACTTATTTATCAACATTCTGGCGTGGAAAAGATAAAGATGGTAATCTAAGTTTTTATTATAAAGAAATTAATGAATATGAAATTGAAGCATTAGTGGCAACAAAAGATGCAATTAGATTGATTAGTGAAATTACTAATAAAACTACTGATTTTGATTATGAAAACTGGAAAGAAGATTATAATAAAGCAATGGTTAGTATGGGTTGTAGTTGCGAAGAAAATAAAGAAAAAATAGATTGTTTCACTATAAATGGTGATGGAATTAATTCCCCTATTGCTAAGTTATTGTGGAATAGTATGAGTGGTCAAGAAATGATTGCATTTAAGACCAAGTATGGATTAGAAGATGATACTAACGCTAATATGGGGCTTGGACCTGATGAAGTATTCCATGAAAAATATCAAACTACTTGGTATAAAGTTTTTGATGCTGTGGCTTATGTATAACAATGAAAACGATAATAAAAGAAGTTACTAATGAATTAATTATTCAAAAGTCTAAATTTATAGGAATTATAAATCATATTGATAAAGTAGAAGAAGCAAAGGATATTCTTTTAAGAGTAAAAAAAGAATATCCTAAGGCTACTCATTATTGTTATGGTTATATATGTAATGGAATACAAAAATCAAATGATGATGGTGAACCTTCTTCAACTGCTGGAAAACCAATATTAGAGTCTATTATAAAAAATAATTTAACAAATGTGATGGTAATTGTGGTAAGATATTTTGGTGGGGTTAAATTAGGTGCTGGTGGATTAACTAGAGCGTATGTTGAAGCGACTACTGGAACTATAAAAAAAGCAGAGATATATAGATATGAAATTATGTCTATATATGAAGTTAAAATTGATTATAGTTTGTATGATGCTTTTAGAAGGTATTGTCAAAATAATTATATTAGTATTGATAGTGTTAATTATTTTGAAAGTGTCGAGTTGATTATTTCATCTAAAGATTTAGATATTGAAGGGTTAAAACAATTTTTATTAAATAAGGTTGAAATTAAATTTATAAAAGAAGATGAAGTATTAGTGAAAATGGAGGAAAAATAAATGGCAGAAAAAGAATTTGAGTGTAATGGTGATTGCTCATCTTGTACAGAACATTGTTCATCTTGTAGTGGTGATTGTTCTACTTGTAGTAGTA
>CAZOAE010000052.1:0-5889 GCA_964577725.1 uncultured Erysipelotrichaceae bacterium
CAGCTTCAACTAAAGTTGCTTTATGTCCTTCAGCTTCAGCAGGAGAGATTTTTTCTTTAATTGTTGCTGGGCAAGCATCAACTAATTTTTTAGCGTCAATTAATCCTAAACCTGTGATTGCTTGAACTGCTTTAATAACTTTAACTTTAGCAGCACCACATGATTTTAAGATTAAGTTAACTTCTGTAGGTCCTGCAGCAGCAGCTTCTTCTTCTGCTGGAGCAGCAACAGCACCTGCAACTGGAGCAGCAGCTGTAACACCGAATTCTTCTTCGATAGCTTTTACTAAATCGTTTAATTCAACGATTGACATTTCTTTAATAGAAGCAATAATTTCTTCATTTGTTAATTTTGCCATTTTATTTTCCTCCTTAAATAATGATATTAATTGGCGATTATTCTTTTTCAGCAATAGCCTTTACTGCACAAGCAAAATTGCGTACAGGAGCTTGTAATACTGAACAAAGCATTGAAAGTAAACCTTCTCTTCCAGGTAACTTTGCTAATACTTTAATTTGTTCTGCTGAGACATTCTTTCCTTCAACAATTCCACCTTTGATAACAAAGTTAGGATGTTTCTTTGCAAATTTAGCAGCTTCTTTAGGTCCAGCGATAGGATCTTCAGAATAAATGAAAGCGTTAGGTCCTTCAAGAATTGAAGCGAAGCCTTCAACATTTTCAGTTGCACGATGAACTAATGAGTTTTTAAAAATAGTACATTTTGCATTTGCTTTTGCTAAATCTTTTCTAAAAAGAGAAATTTCAGCAACAGTTAAGCCACGATATTCAGCAACGATAAAACATTTTGAATTATTTACAACTTCGCTGATTTCAGTAACTTGACTTTTCTTAGCCTCTAAAACATTTTGATTCATTTGGCACCTCCTCTTAAAAATTGTTTTTTATAGTCAACAATATACAGAGTAATTGCTAGTCATTATTTATAGTAAATTATAACTAATTTTACCTCGGCAACATTATTAAGCCTTCCGCCGTTGCTGTCTATGGTATATTGGAACTATTTAATTAATTATCTTCCATCAAATGTGAATTTGATAGATGGTCCCATAACTGTTGTAATAGCGCAATTTTTAATATATACACCTTTAACAGATGCTGGGCGAATTTTGAGAATAGTTTCGCAAACTGTTTTTAAGTTGTCGATAACTTTCTCTGTATCAAATGATACTCTTGCGATAGAGAAGCAAATATTTCCTTCTTTATCAACACGATAAGCAATTTTACCTGCTTTAATTTCTGCAATCGCTTTACCAATTTCAGGTGTAACTGTTCCAGTTTTTGGGTTAGGCATTAAACCTTTAGGTCCTAATAAACGACCTAATTTTCCTAATTCACCCATCATATCTGGTGTAGCAACGATTACATCATAATCAAACCAGTTTTCATTCTTGACTTTTTCTAATATTTCTTTTCCACCAACGAAATCTGCACCTGCCGCAGTTGCTTCTTCAGTTTTTGTATTAGTTACAGCCAAAATTTTCTTTGTCTTTCCATTTCCGTGTGGGAGTGTTAATGTTCCTCTTAATTGTTGGTCTGCTTGTTTTGGATCAACATTTAAACGGAAGGCGACATCAATTGTAGCATCAAACTTAACAGTTGATGTTTCTTTGACTAATGCACAAGCTTCTTCCAAAGAATATACTTTTTTAGAATCAATCTTTGATAAAGCTGCTTGGTATTTTTTTCCTTTCTTCATATTTTCCTCCTTGTGGTATTAGCGGGCGTTCCCTTCCACTATCTATTAGTCATCAATAACGATACCCATTTGGCGGGCAGAACCAGCAATAATTTTCATAGCGGATTCAATATCGTTACAGTTTAAATCAGGTAATTTATATTCAGCAATCTTACGCAATTGATCTTGACTAATATGACCAACTTTTGTAGTTTTTGAATTACTTGATCCTTTCTTAATTCCAGCTTCTTTCAATAATAATCCAGCAACTGGAGCGGTTTTAATAACAAAATCAAATGATTTGTCTTCGTATGCAGTAATAATTACTGGTACAATTTCACCGATTCTGTCACTTGTTTTAGCGTTGAAATCTGTACAAAACTTAGGCATTAATATACCAGCAGATGCTAGTTTAGGACCAGGTTTTGCTTGACCACCAACGAGTTCAAGTTTTACAACTTTTGCGATTTTCTTACTCACGCGGCATACCTCCTATATTTAGTTTTTGTCCGTGCTGTGGGATAACGAATTACTATAAGTAAATAATTCTTCCACTGCGCAATTTTTCACAGCATTAAAGTGCAGGTCACAATAACACTGCTTTGATATCGTAAAACATTTATAAAGATTATTCAAGAAAAAAAGCCAAATTATTTCATATTTTTATCATTAAAATTAAAGCAATTGAATTACATATATTATTTTCTTCTTTTAATCAAAATAAAAGTATTCTTCAAAGTTTTAGTATAGCCATTTAAAACATCAAATTCCCTTACATTTACCTTACAAATAATAAAAAAGCCTAGAAAAATCGCATTTTTTTAACACAGTTATCAATTTTACTCAAATTATTGATTTATTAAAAAAATCCTATCTTTTACAGTTAAAGATTAAAAATCCCTAAAATTAGGGATTTTAGTTTAAAAAAATGTGGTATTTTATTTTGCAGATTTAGAAATTTTGATATTTTTATTCATAGAAGAATGTGATAACGCTTGTGAATGACATTTTATATTAAAGATATCTTCAAATCTATCTGTTAATAATGATCTTGTAAACGAAGGTGTGAAACAAATATCATTTAAATTTAGAACTGAGAACTTTTTCAAGCAATCGAATATTTGATTGGAAGTAAAGTTGTTATCATTATTATTTAAGCGACTTTCTAAAATTCTATAAATAAGTAAAGCAATAAAACAAGTTAAGAAATGAGATTTAATATGATTTTCTAAAGAAACAAAAACGGGTCTAGCGAGAAAATCAGTTTTCATAATCCTAAAAGATTCTTCAATTTCCCATCTTCTGTGATTGATAGATAATTATTTCACTATCATCTTCTAAATTAGTTGCAACA
Organism: uncultured Erysipelotrichaceae bacterium; assembly: GCA_964577725.1. Classification (GTDB taxonomy): domain Bacteria; phylum Bacillota_I; class Bacilli_A; order RFN20; family CAG-449; genus CAG-449. Next base: position 3,051 of record CAZOAE010000052.1, read on the forward strand.
CAATAATAACCATCAAATTTAGATTCTTTATTAAATAAGTCAATATCAAGTTCTAAAATAGTATTATCTATTAATTCACCATCTTTATCAAAAGACATATTTTTAATAAATCTTTTGCAATCATTAACATTTGTTTTATGAAATTTAGATTTAGATTCAATTAATTTTTTTGCTCTTTCAAATTGCTCTAGTCTAATTCTTTGTTGATAAATTTTATATTTTTTAGAAAAAGAAACAATCAAAGTTTGGTTTCTTAATGTAGTGGGATATTTATCATTATCAATCATAACTTTTATTTGTTTATCAGTAAGGGGTATTTTTTTATAAACAGTATCTATTGAATCACTTACATTATCTATAGATTGAAATTTATTTTGACCATCTAATGAAGTCCAATTTATTTTATTATTTTCAAATATAATTTTTAATACATCTTTAGGTAATTTATTTAATGATTGAGTAACAATAAAGGCTCTATCTTGAATAGAATTAAACCATCTATTATTATAAGAACCTAATCCAGCATCAGAACAATATATAAATTTAGATAAACCAAAATCTTTAATTATCATTTCTTCGGTCGGTCTAACTTACTTCTTGCTGATATTGCTGCTAACAAACCTTTTGAAGTTGTAGTATCAGATATGTCTGCATTTTGGTGTAATAATACTTACTATGAATTAATACTTTATATAAATTTATTTAACAACGAAATTGTATCTTATGGTATATCAAATAAAAAAGAAGATCCTATCAAATACGTTGAAGATTATATCCTTTTCTTCAATTTTGAAAGACCTTCCTTATTCATTAAATTTTTTAACTCCTAATCAATTAAAAAAAACTTTTTACCCCTTAATCTAAATAATTGTCTACTTTTTCTTGACTAGTGCAAAAGCAATTTATTAATCTTTAAGCATTATTATTTTGATTATATAAATGATGTAACAATTAGAAGTATTCCGCCCAAAAACCCTATAGTTGAAATAGCCAAAAACATTTTACCATAAAAACCACGTAAATTATCAGGCGTCTTTTTTATGCATAACAAAAGTATACCTATACATGCAACAATCAAAACAATTCCTAAAACCACTTTCAAAAGTACCATAAACTCACCTCCTTTATATAATTTATAAAATGCAGATACACATTTTAATCCTTTAAATAATAAATAAATTAGTATTTAATTTTTTCTTAACCTTTAAAAAGATCTTTTTAACATAAATTTGTTTATTTTTTAATTTTACTTTTTTATTTATTTTCCTTAACAGTTTTAATCAACCACATAAAAATTTATAGAACTTTTAAATTACCAACAATCATCGCAATTTCCTGTACAATCAGCGCACTGACATATACCTTCATCGTGGCAATCACAATCGCAAACACAATCCCACCCAGAGCAATCATTATTTCTTTCAATCACACTTCCAAAACCAATTATTTCTTTAAAATTAATATCACTTTTATTTATAAAATTTAAAATCATTGTTAAAATCCATCCTTTCCATATTTTTTAATTCATCAAATGAATAATTAGTCCAATTAGTAACACACCCACCACCACAATTACTAGAAATATCACATATCAAGCATTTTTTACTAGGTATTCCTCTTAATTTTTTAAATATTTCTCTAACATATTCACTTTCCAAATATTCTACTAATGACCTTTTATCAAAAAAATCAATTCCATATTTTCCATATTTTAATTCATACATAGCATTACAAGGTATTAGGGACATATCAGTATCAAATAAAATACCATTTCCTTTTAATAATTGGCAAATTGATCTCAAATGATGATCTTTATTCATTTTATCTAATATTTCTTTTTTCCACACACATGCTGGTAAAGTCTGTTCTAAAGAAAAAGAGCTTCCTTTTAATTTATCGCATATTTCCGAATATCTTTCTTCATATTTTTTTGCAAGCAAATATGGATTATTTTTCTTTAAAAATTCTTTTTTTGAAGAACCATTAGTATCAAAATTATAGCAGAATGACAAACTAAAAAAATTTGCACCATTATTTTTAGCTAAAACCAACCCATCTAAAAAATCATTAATATTTTCTAATGTTATAACTGTTGAAACAGAAAATTTTTGTTTGTTATAACTTAAATTTTTAATTGCTTTCATTACTAAATGGAAACAATTAAAACCAGTTAATTCTTTATATTTTTCATCACTTGAAGCTTTTAAAGACACAGAAAATGAATCAACATTCAATAATATATATTTTTTAAGTATGTTTTCATTTGATAATAAAATACCATTTGTTACAATAACAACTCTAATATTTTTATTTTTTATATATTTAACCAACTCAAAAATATGAGAATACAATGTTGGCTCGCCTCCAATTAAAATAATAGTTTTAACATTTAACTCACTGACTAAATCTACTATTTTACACGCATCATCATAATTAATTTCATCTTTTTTTTCGAATTTTGTTTTTTTCGCATAGCACCAATCACATCTTAAATTGCATTCTCTATTAACTGTAATCCAGCAAGTATTTATTTTATTTTCACCCATAAATTTACTCTCACTCATAATTATAAACAATTACAATCATCGCAATCACATACGCAATTACAATCACAATTGCAAATTCCATACCCCCAGCAATCACAATCGCCACTACATTGGGTATCATCGTTTTGTCCAAAACCGTACCCATATAACTTTTTAAAACAAATATTTAATTTGAAAATTAAATCAGTATTCATAAATTACAGCTCCTATTATAACTAATAATACCCCCCCCCCCCCCACCACAAAATTCAAGTATTTTGAATGAATTGCTATTAATAAAAAATACCACCTTA
>CAZOAE010000053.1:0-5861 GCA_964577725.1 uncultured Erysipelotrichaceae bacterium
TAAAACATACATAAATCATCATCAATTGTAATATTATCTACTATTTTTTTATTAGTTTTAACTCTTAAATTAATATTTATGATACTTAATCCTAACATTTCTAATTCTTTTTTTAATAAATTTAATATATCATCATTTAATAAAGGTAATAAATTTAGAGAAATTATTAATGAAAAATTTTTTATTTCTTGATTTGCTTTAATAAAAGTAACAATTCTATCTAAAATACAATCATTATTCTCCTTAAACATAAATTTATACATAGTTAATAATGTTGATAAATCTAATTCACTTACATAATCGACCGAAACATTAATCTCCATTTCAATTTTCTTTAATATTTCAAGAATATATTGGTTTATTAGTATTAATTCTTCTTTTGTTTTTTGATTAAAATTATCTTGTAATTTTTTATATAAAGAATTTAAAATTTTTTTACTATTTGGAGAAACTGTATAAATATCATTTAAAAATAAAGTTTCCTTATTATAATCAATAATCTCCATATTTTTTAAAAAGACAAAAGTTTCGGTATTTTCATAATATAAATCAGAAACCAATTTATTATAAAAAGTTGAATTTTCTATATCTATATTATATATATTTCCATTTGCAATGGTAAATTTCTTATCTATGCCACGAATAGTTAAATAATTCATAATTCAACAATCCTTTCATCACTATCAACAACATCAGTTTTCATTTCTCCAAGTAAAATATCTATATCTGTAAATTGTTTTTCTGTTATTGTTAATACAGAAATATTACCCTTATGTGGTAAAATTCTTTTTATTTTTTCAATAGATGATTGGACTGACCTTAAATCAATTCCCAATTTCACGTACACAGATTCTTGTATCATGTAAAAACCTAATTTTTTTATATCTTTAACAAAATTTCTATAATCTCGCCTATTAACTGATGTTTCTACGGGTAAATCAAAAAATAAAATCAAACGCATATATCTATAACTCATAATCAATAAACACTATTTCTTTTGTATTTTCTTTACATAATGCTGAGAATAATGATTGAACATATAAATGAATAGCATTATCTAAAAACATTTTATTATCATTAACAAAAACTTGTGTAGATAGCATTTTTACAAAATAATCCTTATAATTTTCTTCATTGACATTATTATTTATAACTTGTATATCTATTAAAGGTCTTAAAGGCTCAATAAAATCATATGACAAATTGAATGGATTTGTTTCTCCAATATGATGTATGCCTAATTCCGTTAGATAACCGAAAATTTTAATTTCTCTATTTATTGCAGAAGCAATGATTGAGTAACCATAATTCAAGTATTTATTAATTGGATTAAAATCATCACCCCTAAAAAAATTATTTCCAAATATAGAATTAAAATAAACTTTTGCTGCGTGTCCTTCTCTATTTGAAATATCTCCATCTTCGATTTCATTTAAGTATTGTTCTAGTTTTTTATAATTATCTATATTCCTTTTTTGCATTACTTTCATTTGATAGAATATTTTTTTATATATTATTTGTTTCCAAACTTTATTTTTAATATCATCTGTAAAAGATATTTGTTGCTTTATTTTTTTATAATTAGAATAGTTATTAAAATATGGTATTAATTCAGATTGGGGATTTGATTTTGCATCACAAAAAATAACTTTTACTTTTTTTTCAATTAATGCTGATAAAAGCGCACAAGTTAAAGAAACACCTATATTTTGAATAATCAAAATCTCAATTTCATCTAATAAAACACGCTTTTCTTCATCACCCCTACACACTAAATAATTTAAAGAATATTCTAATTTACATCTATTTTTTACTACTATTGTTCTAAATGCCATTAAATTAAATCTCTTTCAATACTTTTGTATAAAAACCAGTTATAGATTCTGCAATAATTTTGCAATCTTTTAGTTTTTTATTTATTTTAATAGTTCCAGTTGTTTTCTTACCACCAATTAAAGTTAAATCAATAGTTTTTCTTTCGTTACATTTCAAATAGTCTAATAAATTAGATAATAGTTTTATTTTTCCTATAATACTCATATTAATAAATGTTTCTCTATTATTCTCTAAATACTCTGCAATTTTAATAGATGGACCGAAAGAATATATTTTTTTCTTTAACATTAAAATATAGTTATTATAAAAATTTAATAATTCTTTATCTTTAATTATTAACGCTTTTACTCTTTCATTTTGTGCAAGTGAAATAATTAATTCTTTGTTTAAATAAATGAATCCCAAATCATTTATATCATCATCTGTTTCTTTACCAGTAATATTTATTTTACTTAATTTTGCAATGGCTTTATCAATTAAATGAATTAACCTAATTTCATCTTTATTAAAATTGCGTTCAAAAAGATTTTGCAAATAAGAATAATCTCCAGTTTTGCCAGAAATACAGAATTTTTTTCCATTCGATATACACGCAGTATTGATTTTAAGTTTTTCTATTTCAATTTCATAATTTTCATAAATATTATCTAAATATTGAGAAACACTATTTTTGTATACTGTAGGTATAGGTTCTAAAATATGTTCACTTTTTATTTTTATTAAAGTATATGAACCAAATCCATATCCAGATAAACCACCATATTTATCAACATTTTTTAAAGGTCCATTAGTTTTAAGTGGTATATTTCCAATACCAGCGGGTAATATAGTTACCTTTTCAAATAATTCATTACCATAATAAGCTCTTGTTGTTGTTAATATATCAAAGGTTTCATATAGATAATGATTAATCATTTTAATATACTCATTTTTATTCCAATATTCATTACCAAATTTATCTTTACGAATATCGCTTTCAAATATTTTGTCAGCGTTTGTTGTTAAATTTTGTGAATGCATAGTTAATAAACTTATATGATTATTTTTAAATGGCATAAAATGTTTATCAATTACCCCTCCTACAACAATATTTAAATATGCATCATGAGCGTGATGATAATTATTCGCAGTTCTTGATTTTGGTAAATTAAATTTTTTTCTAAAATCAGAAACATTTTCACTTTTAGAATAAACTATTTTCGGAGAATGATTATCGGTTATTTTGAATTGTTTAATGACCTCTATTAAGCCTTTAACTGCTTGATTTGTATAAACTAATTGGCGATTAACAAATGAATCTAATTCTGGTTCTAATAATTGTCTTTTTGTTAATCTATTATACTTTTCTTCACTTATAAGTTTAGCGTCTAATAACTTTTTATAAAATTCATACGCTTTTTTATAATTACCACCCCATAACATATCTTGATTAATAGGATATGTATCACTTTTTTTACGATTCATATTATATTCAACTAAAACCCTATTATTTAAAGAATCATCTTTAATTAATGATTGGGGAATAATATGATCAATATCGTATTTTTCATAATCTGATATACTTTCAATATCAATAGGATTACCACTATATAGACATTTACCCATTTGAGTAAAATATAAATAATATTTATCGCTTTGGAACTTATTTATATCATTTTGGAATTTATTTAATTCGTTATACATTCTTTTAAAATCAACATCATCTTTTAATATTGATTTTGCATTATCGTATAATTCTTTTAATCTATCATATCTTGTTTTACTTGGTAACTTTTTCGCTTTGTTTGTTCTTGTGCATTCAACATAAAACTCATCTATTGGTCTTCCAATAATTTTTTCTATTTCTTCAATTATTTTATAAGTTTGAATTAACGCTCTTTTCATACCTGGAGAAACAAATAAGTCATTTATATATTCTAAAGGCGTTAATTCATTAGTATTAGATTTATTGCATTCATCTATCAATTCTTGAAAATTATATTTTTCATCATTAATAATTTCCATTAAATTTTGATTAGTATTTTGCATTATAGATAATATTGAGCCTTGCACTTCTCCATTTTCATCAATTGACACTAAATCCATCAATAATTCTTTTGATAATCTTCCATAATTTTTATAATTAAGACCTTTGATTTTTTTAATTTCTTCATCTTTTAAGTTATATTCTAATTTTAATCTCTTTTCTAAAACTTTTTTATCTTCAAAAACAACAATATCATTAATAATGCTTTCCAATTGTTTAATATTTTTAATAACATATTCTTCCCCAAATATTTTTACAAAATCAATATAAGAAGCCATATTACAAACAATATTAGATATCGATTTATCATTAGATGTTGATATTTTAATATTTTTATCTTTAAGTTCAAAATAGTCTTTGATATTTTTAATTGTTACTTTTCTATTAGTTAAAAAAACTTCTTTTATTAAATCAATTTTTGTATCGTAATCAATAGGAGTGCCATTAATATGAATCTTATTAAAAAAAGATAAAACATTATAATAAGAAAAAATTATAGAATTTACCGGAAGACAATTATATTTATGTAAATAAGTACATTTAGACACCATTCTTTGTATAAAAACTTTTGCGGTTTCTTCTAAATCAACTTTTTCATTAAAATTCCAAGGTAAAATTTGACCATTCTCTTTTCTAACTATCCAAGAATGATTATTATTAGAAGGTTCCGCAAGTGGACCAATATAATAAGGAATTTTAAAAGTTAACAATGATAATATTTTGTTTTTAGTACTATAACCTTCATTATCAATTTCATTAAAGAAAGAATAATACTTAGATTGCTTTCTAATAATTTCTTCCATTTCTATTTTATTTAATTGATATGGAAAAACACCATTATCCGTAGAATTTATAAATGACAAATATGAGTCATTTGCTATTTCTTCATAAACACTTTTTAAATATTCATCATCAATTTCTTTAGATGTCTTATATTTATCAATTTTAAGAATTTTCTTAACAAGATTATAAAATGCTTTTTTATCTCCGTGATTAAATCTTTTCTTTTCACCATTAACATTATAAGAACCAATATAAGAAGAATAATTAATTTCTTCTGTTTTCTTATCTTCAATACTTATTTTAGGTATTCTAAATAATCTATCATACTCATCTTTATGATTCTTTTTCACATAATCTTTTAATGCTTCTAATTCACTTTTATGCTTTTCATATTGTTTTACCATAGCAAAAGAAAGATATTGATTATCACCTAATAATTTATCTAATAAAAGTGCTTGATATATTATTTTGCAATTTATAAAAAGATTAAATATTTTTTCATAATCTGGTAATAAAGATTTTAATAGTTCTACATCATCGTCAAAAGATTCGCTTTTAACTGAAATAATATTTTTCTTATCAATGGATTGCTCAATTTTTTCAAATTCTTCTTTAGTTATACTTTTGATGTTTTTAATATTAACATCTGATCCACAAATCAAAGGAATAATAATGTTTGTTAAAAATTTATCTAAATTCGGATTTAATATAGAATTAAATGTTTCTTTTAAATTTCTTATTCCTTTAATTTCTTTATAATTCTTCTTTAAAATATCTACAATTTCTTCATTTATTAGTAATTCTTCAAATTTTTCTTCTTCATTATTTAATCCCTTTAATTCATCATTAAGTTTTTTAAATTCATTTAAAAGTTCATTACCTTTACTTCCTTTATATTCTTCTCCTTCATTTAAAAAATGACCACGATATTTAATCATATGATGAAATGCTAAATAGATAAATCTTAAATCTACTTTTTCTTCCGTTGTTAAAAGGAATTTTCTTAAATGATAAATTGTTGGATATTTTTTAAAATAATCACTATCTTTAAAATCTAAGGAATTAAATAATGTATAATCGAATTTTTCTTCACGATCTTTATTATGAATAGATGAATTATTTAATCGATAAAAGAAAGAAGAATCAATTTCTTTCATAGGAGTTTCAAATAAACTTTTTAATAATTCAATTCTTTGATTTCTTCTGCTAAGTCTTC
>CAZOAE010000054.1:0-5816 GCA_964577725.1 uncultured Erysipelotrichaceae bacterium
TTTTTATGGTATTTATAATTTCTTGTTTTGTAATAATGTTTTTTACTTTAAAAAAAATATGGAATTTTTAATATTCATTTTTTCTTTTTTAGTAGTAGTTATTAATTTAATAAATGTAATTATAAAAATTAAGAAAGGTTATTATTTTTCTTGTTATCAATGTCAAAGAAAAATAAGAAAAAGATTTAATAAAATAAGAAAACAAATGAATAAAAAATAAAATTTGTATATTAAAACTTAATTTTATTGTATGATACATAAAGAGGTAGAATTATGTTAAATATCGTATTGTTTCAACCAGAAATCGCAGGTAACTGTGGTAATATTGTTAGAACCTGCGCTGCAATTAATGCTAGATTACATTTAATACACCCATTAGGTTTTTCATTAGATGAAAAAGCGTTTACTCGTGCAGGAATGGATTATATTTTAGATTGTGAAATTATTGAATATGATTCACTAGATGATTTTTATCAAAAAAATCCTAATTGTAATTTATATTTTATTACTCGTTATGCAAAAAATATTTATAGTGATGTCGATTTTTCATCACCAATAGAAGATTATTATTTGATGTTTGGTAAAGAATCAAGTGGAATTCCATATGAAGTATTATCAAATAATATTGATAGATGTCTTCGTATACCAATGCAAATAAATGCTAGAAGTCTTAATTTAAGTAACTGTGTAGCACTAGTTAGTTATGAAGTAATGCGACAACAAGATTTTTATTCTTTAGCAACACAAGAAATTTTTAAAGGTAAGGATTTTTTATTAAAAGGAAAAAATAATGAAGGAAAGTAAGTTAATTCGCTTAAATTATAATAAAAATCAATTTGAAAAAATTTCAAAAAGTAAAATATTAGTAATTGGTTTAGGTGGTGTAGGTGGTTTAGTTTGTGAAACATTAGCAAGAAGTGGAATTAACAATTTTTCTATATGTGATGGAGATTATGTTGAAGAAAGTAATTTTAATCGCCAAATCATTTCTTTTGATAATTCTCTTGGTTTATTAAAAACTGATGCTTGTGAAAAATTTTTAAAATTAATTGATAATAATATTAATGTAACAAAATATAGTTTTATGATTAATGATGAAACTATTAATAATATTAATTTTGAAGAATTTGATATTGTTATTGATTGTATTGATGATGTTAAAGCAAAGATATTACTAATTGAAAAATGTAAAAATAATAATATTGAGATTATTTCATCAATGGGAACAGCAAATAAAACTAATCCTAATGGTTTTATTATTAGTGATATAAATCAAACATCTTATTGTCCATTAGCAAAAAAAGTTAGATTAGAGTTAAGAAAAAAACAAATTAAAAATGTAAAAGTTTGTTATTCAAATGAAGTTGCTATGGATAATGATATTTTAGTAAGTCCAATGTATATTGTTGGTTCTTGTTCTTTTGTTATTTGTAAATATGTAATAGATTATTTACTCAAGCGTTAATAATTTTTTTGTTGATTCTCTTATATTATTTATAACAATTATTGAATATTTTTTTAAAATCACTTTTCCCCGTTTATTTGGTATTTTTTTTAAGTATCTTTTTTGAGTATATTGAACTTCTCCAGCATCTTTATTAGCGAAAAATAAAGCAATTTCACTTGATAAAATTAATTCTTCTTCGGTTGGATTAGAAGAAAATAATATTATATGTGGACCATGAAAATCTTTTATATGGAAAAAATAATCATTATCTTTTGCTAGTGAAAAAGTTAATTCTTCATTTTGAAAAGAAGAAATACCATAACCTATTTTTGTTCCATTATTTAATTTTATAATATGTGGAGTGTATTTTTTTACTTGCTTCTTTTTTTGTTGAGTTTTTATTTTTAAATAGTGATTATCATATAAATCGAGAATTATTTGTTCCATATCAACAGTATTAGCAAACTTTATTTGAGTTTCTATTTCTAAAAAATACATTAATTCATCATTAGCTTTTTGAATTTGAATTTTAACTTGTTCAATTCCAGTTTTACTTTTTTTATATAATTTAAAATATTTTTGAGCGTTTTCACTAATTGAAAGTTTTGGATCTAAATTTATTACTGTATTTTCTATTTCAATAGAAGATAATCCTTTTTTTTCTAAATTATCATATAAATACAATAAATTTCCTTTTTCCATATAATTGTAATATGAATTAAATTTTTCTTGATCAAGATTGAGATTATTAATTTTTTTTCTTAAAGATTTTATTTTTTGCTCAACTAATTTAAAAATATGTAAATATTTATCTTCTTTATTTTCAAATATTTTCTTATCTTTAATTAATAAAAATAATTCTTCATAATTAACTTTTTTTGATTGCTCATTAATTTTTATAGTTGAAACATCATTTTTAAAGATATAAAGATCATTTCCAAAAAGCATTTGTTTTAAACTAATAATATACTCATTATCATTTAATGAAGATAAAAATTTATATTCAGGTTTACTTATTTTATCTTTTAATTGTTCAACTAGATATGATTCATCAAAATATTTATCTGTGGAATTAGGAAAAATATATTTAATTCCTTTATAAATTGGGTGTTTTGAATCAAGAGATGTTGATTTTTTAAAAGCATCTAATATGTGATAATCTATATCAGTAACAATAATATTTGGTGATAAAGGGAATAATTCAAAAATTAATCGTGTTTCAATTAATTGATATGATTGAGTCATTTTTTTTATAATAAAAGTAATAATACGATCATTTTTAATTTTTTCAACATTAATAATTGTTCCGTGATCAAAATATTTTTTTAAAATATTAGAGCAGTATGTTGGAGCATTTGGTTGATATATTTTAGTGTTATCACTTTTCAATAAAATAGGTAGTGAAGGATCTAAAGAAAATAATAAATCAAAACATTTACCATTTTTATACAAAGAAAAAACATAACTATTATTAGAAATGGTAACTATTTTTTCAATTTTAGAATCTAGTAAATCATCATTAAATTTGTTAAATATTTTTGTTAATGTAAAGTTTGAAATGCCCATAAAGTTATTATATTTAAAAAATAATATTTTTTGTACAATTTTTCGCTTGATTAATATAAAGTTTTAATCAACAATAAAGATATATCTTTACTAATTTTTGATTTTTGTAATTGATAGATAATTTTTAAAAGTCTATAATTAGTTATCGAAGGGAGCGTAAAAGTATGAAAAAAGGATTGTTAATTGTTCTTTCTGGGCCTTCTGGTGTTGGTAAGGGAACTGTTAGAAAGAAAGTATTTAAAGATGAATCATTAAATTTAGCGTATTCTATTTCAATGACTACTAGAGCCCCTAGAAATATGGAAAAAGATGGCGTTGATTATTTTTTCGTTGATATTCCAACATTTGAAAAAATGATTGATGAAGATAAATTTTTAGAATATACATACTTTGTTGGAAATTATTATGGTACTCCATTAGATTATGTTGAGAAGTTGCGTAATGAAGGAAAAAATGTATTTCTTGAAATTGAAATAGAAGGTGCAAAAAAAGTTTTATCAAAATGTCAAGGTGATGATGTAATTTCTATTTTCTTAGTTCCACCTTCATTAGAAGAATTAGAAAAAAGAATTAGGGGAAGAAAATCTGAAACTGATGATGTAATTCAAGAAAGATTAAGTAAAGCCCAAAGAGAAATAGATTTTAGGCATCATTATCAACATACTGTTGTTAATGATTCTCTATCAAGAGCAAGTTATAATATAAAAAGAATTATTAAAAGAAGAATTGCTAAATTAGAAGCAAAAGAAAAAGAATAATAAGGAGGTCTAAATGAAGATATTGGAAGTACTTGTTGAATATTCCGTATCAAAGTTAGACCACCTTTTTTCTTACGCATATAAATATGAAGATGAAATTAAACCATTATGTCGAGTAATTGTTCCTTTTCATAATAAAAAAATATGTGGAATAATTATTAATATAAAAGAAGTTGATAAGAATTTAGATGAATATATTAAAGAAGTTGGTTATGATGTTAAAGAAATTATATCTATTATTGATAAAGAGCCTTTAATTAATGATGAACTATCTTTATTATCTCAAGAAGTTGCTAATTATTACTTTGCCCCTAGAATAAGCGTTTTTTTTGCAATGTTACCACCTTCATTAAAACCAAATTTATCTTCAATTAAAAAGCCAAAAATTGCTTATGAATCTTTTGTTAAACCAATTAGTAATGATTATGATGATTTAACTATAAAACAAAAAGAACTTTTTTACGAAATAATTACTAAAGGCTATGTTAAAAAAAGTGAATGTTCAAGAAGTGTATTAAATTCTCTTATTAGTAAGAAAAAAGTAGAAATATGTTTAATTGAGAAAAAAAGATTTTTACTTGATAGTGTAGAAAAAAAAGATAATTTAATTTTAAATGAAGAACAAAAAAAATGTTATGAAGAAATTATTAATGGAGATGATTTAATTTATCTATTAGAAGGAGTTACTGGTTCTGGTAAAACGGAAGTATATTTACAAGTTGCTCAAAAAATAATTGAAGAAAAAAAGACAGTTTTAATGTTAGTTCCAGAGATTACTTTATCATATATGATGGTTAATCGTTTTCAAGAAAGATTTAATCGTATTGCTGTTTTACATAGTAAATTAACTCCAGCAGAAAGATATGATGAATATCGTAAAATTAAAAATAATGAAGTTGATATAGTAATAGGAGCAAGAAGTGCAATATTTGCTCCACTTAATAACATTGGATTATTAATAATTGATGAAGAACATTCGGAAACTTATAAACAAGAAGATCAAATGCCGTATTATAACGCTTTAGATGTAGGAAAAATGCGTCAAAAATATCATCATTTTAAAATTATTCTTGGATCAGCAACTCCATCATTAGAAAGTAAATCAAGAGCGTTAAAAGGTGTTTATAAGCAATTATATATTACAAAAAGAGCAAATGGAGTAAATTTACCTAATGTTAAAGTAATTGATATGTGTGATAGAAGAAATATTACTAGAGAATCTAGTTTATTATCTAAACCATTAATTGAAGCATTAAGAGATAGAGTAATTAATAAAGAACAATCAATATTATTAGTTAATAGGCGTGGTTATTCTCCTTTTGTTACTTGTAAAGAATGCGGATATTTATTAAAATGTCCTTCTTGTCAAGTGGCTTTAACATATCATTATGAAACGAATAAATTAGTTTGTCATCACTGTGGTTTTGAAGAAGAAATGGTTAATAATTGCCCAAAGTGTAATTCTAATAGAATTTTTAAATCGGGATTTGGAACAGAAAAAATCGAAATGGAATTAAAAAGAATAATTCCTGAAGCAAGAGTTTTACGCTTAGATTCTGATATTGCTAAAAAAAGTAATAAAGTAAAAGATATATTAGATTCATTTTCTTCTCATCAAGCAGATATTTTAATTGGTACTCAAATTGTATCAAAAGGACACGATTTTAAAGATGTTACTTTATCAGCGATTGTTCTTGCTGATATTGGATTAGCGATTCCTTCTTTTAAAGCAAATGAAAGAGTTTTTTCTTTAATTACTCAAACTATTGGTCGTTCTGGAAGAAATAAAAATGGAGAAGCGTTTATTCAAACATATTTAAAAGATAATTTTGTTATTAAAACAGCATTAAAACAAGATTATATGGCTTTTTATAAAAATGAGATATATTATCGTAAATTATTACAAAATCCACCTTATACTTTTACTACTTTATTGTTAGTTTCTGGAGAAAATGAAGATGATGTCATAGATTCTATTTATGAAGTAAAAAAATATATTGAAATGTATATAGGAAATGAAGAAAATATTTCTATTATTGGTCCTA
>CAZOAE010000055.1:0-2041 GCA_964577725.1 uncultured Erysipelotrichaceae bacterium
TATTAAAGACGCTGATGGCGATAATGGAGATGGTAAACATTCAAAATATATTTTTGATGTTTTAAATGGTGCTGGTGCTAGGGGATTAAATATTGTGTATATGTTTGGACATAATCATTCTGGTGGGTATGATGATTATTTAGGTGGATCTAATATTTATTTAAAGTCTGGAGATAATATTTTAATCGCTGATCATTCAACAACAGAATTTAGTGAACATAAATTAAATTTTACCTATATGAATGCGGGATATGTTGGTTATTATAAGACAGAAAATGATAACGCTGATAAGACTTTATCTATGACAGTGTTTGATATATATGAAGATTATATAGATATTAATCGATATAGTAGTGATGGTAAGTATGTTTTAAAAGCAAAAGGATCATTAAATAGTGGTGTTGGTGAAAGTGAAGATAAATATCTTGCAAATGAAACTATTTATGAATCACCACAAAAGATTTCTTTAAATAAAAATATAAATAGTATATTAATTAATTCTAATCAGTCTTATAAAAAAGTATCTAATTTAACTGATATTACTGATGGAGAATATTTAATTGTTTACAATGATAATTCTTCTAATAAATTAGTTATACCTAATGTAGTTACTAAAGCAAATTCAAATGGAAGTGAAAGAACTGGTTTTGATTTAGAGAAAATAATCATTAATGAAAATGATGTTGTTGGCGAATATGCGTTAAAAACTTGGACAATTAGTTTAAGTAATAATAAATATCAAATTAAAAATAATGATAAATATTTAAAATTTAATGATTCAACTGATGGAACCGCAATACCAACTTTTGAAAATGAAGGAGATTTGTTTACTATTAATGGTAATAATGGAGAGTTCATTATTTCTAATGGAAACTATTATTTTAACTATAATAGTAGAGAATTAATACACGGTTATAATTTAGAAAGTCAAGCAACAACATTTAGTTTATATAAAAAATATACGCCAATTGTTAAAACATATACAAAAGTAAATGATTATACAGAATTAACTGATGGAGAATATTTATTTGTTTATATAAATGAAGGTACTACTAAACTTATGCTTCCTAACATTGTAACTAAATCTAATTCAAGTGGAAGTGAAAGAACTGGTTTTGATGTAGAAGCAGTAGTACCAACAAATAATGTTATTAAAGGTGATTATACATCAAAAACTTGGACTATATCGTCTATTGATAATAAATGGAAAATTGGATTAAAAAATGGTTATGTTAAGTTTGAAGATGTAGGTAATGGAGTTGCTCAACCTATGTTATCTAGTGAAGGTGATTTATTTAATATTGTAAATACGAATGGTGCATTCACCTTTACTAATGGAACATTTAATTTTGCATATAATGCTCGAGAGTTAATTAATGGTTATAAAGGTAATGAAGCATTATTTAATATCTATAAGGTAGAATAAATAATATATTCGAAAGTCGCACTTTATGTGTGGCTTTTTAATATAGTAATGAATGTTTTTTAATAATATTATCTATAAATTGATTTTAAAATAGTGTTATACTTATATTAGAAGAAAGAGAGATTTTGTTATGGCTAATTTTTTGAATTTAGGTAATGAGAAATTTTTGAAGAATTTAAAAACAGAAATATATGTGGATAAATCAAATATTATTAAAGAAACAAATAGATTAATTGGCACAAGTAATTGTTATATGTGCATAACAAGACCGAGAAGGTTTGGTAAAACAATGGCTTTATCAATGCTAAGAGCGTATTATACAAAAGGATATGATTCAAATGAATTATTTAAAGAGTTAAAAATATCTCAAGATTCTTCTTATTTAGAACATCTAAATAAATATAATACAATAACAATTGATATGGCAGAAGTAGGAACATCATTAAAAGATAAAACTATTATATTAGATGTTATAACAGAAAAATTAATTAAGGATTTAAAAGAAAAATATCCGAATGTTATAACAGATGAAACTACTTGTTTAGATGCACTTATAACAGTATATAATAAAACAAAAGAATTTGAACTACCACAAAATGAAATACATTATGACCA
>CAZOAE010000055.1:2051-5778 GCA_964577725.1 uncultured Erysipelotrichaceae bacterium
TAATAGATGAATGGGATTATATTTATCGAGAATGTGATAAAGATAAAAAATTATGTGATGAATATACCGATTTTTTAAGAAGTTTATTTAAAGGAGAAAGAGTTTCATCAGCGATAGATTTAGTATATATGACAGGTATATTACCAATAAAAAGATATAATAGCCAATCTGCTTTAAATAATTTTATTGAATATAATATGTTAAACCCAAGAAATCTAGGGGAATTTATTGGTTTTACGGAAGAAGAAGTAGAAAATCTATGTCAAAAATACAATATGGATATTGAAAATATGAAACAATGGTATAATGGTTATCATTATAAAAAAGTAGGAAATATTTATAATCCAAAATCAGTAGTGGAAGCAATAACATTAGGTGAATATGGTGACTATTGGATATCAACATCCGCGATAGAATCGATAATTGATTATATGAATTATGATAATGGAGAATTAAAAAATGAAGTAATGAATTTAATTTCTGGAAAAAAAGTTGAATTAGATGTAACTGAATTTGAAAATGATTTAACTCAAGTTAATTCGAAAGATGCAGCGTTAACAGTATTAATTCATTTAGGATATTTAGCGTATGATATTGAAAATAAATCTTGTTATATACCAAATTATGAAATAAGAACAGAATTAGAAAAAGCAGTTAAAAAATTGAAATGGGAAGAAATATACAATCCACTTTATAATTCAAAGAAATTATTAGAAGAAACAAGATTATTAAATACAAAGTATATCGAAGAAAGTTTAGATAGAAATTTAATTGAACTAACAACAGTGTTTAATAGGTTAAATGAGAATGTATTATCGGTAATATTGAATATCTCATATAATTACGCTAGAAAAGAATATGTATTTTTAAAAGAAGTTAACAGTGGAATAGGTAGAGCGGATTTAATATTATTACCTTTAAATAAAGAAAAAGAAACAATAATATTAGAATTAAAAGTGGATAGAAGTGCTGAAGAAGCATTAAATCAAATAAAAGAAAAAGATTATCAAGAAATAACAAAAGATAGAAAAGGAAAAACAATATTAATAGGTATTAACTTAAATTCAAATACTAAAAAACATCAAGTTTTAATTGATGTAGTAAATAATTAAGGAAAATTTATGAAAAAAATATTATTATCATTAATCTCATTTAGTTTATTATTTTCTTGTTCAAATGTTTCATCTTCTATTGAAGAAGAAATTACTGCGAGAATTATTGCTTGTAGCGATTATCAAGATCCTAAAGGTAATATGGAATCGGAAGATAATGTATGCAAAATTATTGATACAATGAAAGAAAATGGAATAAATGATATTGATAACTTTTTTTGCTGTGGTGATTATGATTATGAATTTACTGAAATCGCAGAAGGTATTGATTCTTTAAAAGAAACAATTTTATATAAATATGATTATTGTATTGATGAAAATGATATGATTCTTGTTCAAGGTAATCACGATAATATTAATCAATGTGCTGATAAAGTAAATTTAACTGGAAGTTATGATAAAGAAAAATATGGAATATATGTAATTGATGAAGATGATTATATGCAATACAATACTGATGAAGAAATAATTAAAAATACATCATCAAAATTAAATGAATATTTAGAAGAAAAAATAAATAATAATTATTCTAAACCTATTTTTATTTTAACGCATTTACCACTTAATTATAATATGAGAACTTATAATGATGGAGATGGCAAATACGCTAGATATTTATTTGATGTAATAAATAATGCTGGTAATAAAGGATTAAATATTATCTATTTATTTGGGCACGATCACTCTAATGGTTGGGACGATTATTTAGGTGGGTCTAGTATTTTTTTAACACATAATGATTCAATATTAATCGCAGATAATTCAATAACAGAATTTAGTGAACATAAATTAAATTTTACTTATATGAATGCTGGATATGTTGGTTATTATCGTGGTGTTAATGCTGGCTCAGATAGAACTTTAACAATGACATCATTTGATATTTATAAAAATAAAGTGGTGATTAATAGATATAGTGAAGATGGTATTCATTTACTTAAAAGTAAAGGTGTTAGAAATGAATATAAAGAAGAAATAGGATATGAACCTAATTTAAAAGAATATAATTCGCCATTTACAATATCGATATAAAAGGGAGTTTTTTATGAATGATTTATTTAAAAGCAATCCATTAACAAATAAAGAAAGTATTATTTATTTTAATAATTGGAGAATTTCTATTTTAAAAAAAGGAATTATAAGACTAGAAAAAAGTGATAAAGAATTTAATGATAATTCAACACAAATTATTATTAATAGATATTTTGAAAAAGTTAATTTTAAAGTAGAATATGATGAGAATAATATAAAAATTATAATGGAAAATTATTCATTATTTTTTTATGGAGATATTGATAAATCATATATTGTTTACAAAAATAAAAAACTACCATTAAATAACGAATACAACTTAGGTGGTACTTATTCAACAGTTGATGGAATGAATGGAGAAAAATATATTTTTAATGATGGAAGAAAAAAGATTAGAGAAATTGATATAGGAGTATGTTCAAAAAATGGTGTTGCGGTTATAGATGATTCAAACTCTTATTGTTTTGATGAACAATGGAAATTTTCTTATATTAATAAAAATGAAATAGATATTTATATTTTCTTTTATCCAAATGATTATAAAAATGCAATAAAAGATTATTATGAAGTTTCTGGTTATCCCCCTAAATTACCTAAATATGTATTTGGTAATTGGTGGAGTAGATATTATTGTTATTCTTCACAAGAATATTTACATCTTATGGATAGTTTTATTGATGAAAATATCCCTTTTACAGTTGCTACAATAGATATGGATTGGCATTATTCAACATCAGTTAAAAGAGATATTTTTGATGATTTAAAAATTAATAAAAATGAATTTATGAATAACGATAAATATATTTGTTCGGGTTGGAATGATTCTCCATTATCTCGTGGTTGGACTGGATTTACTTGGAATAAAGAACTTTTTCCTAATTACAAAGAATTTTTAAAGCAATTAAAAGAAAGAAATTTAGCAATAACTTTAAATATTCACCCTAATGATGGTGTTGCGTTTTATGAAAAATACTTATATCAAAAAATGGCAAATGTTTTGAATATTGATACTTCTAATAAAAAGAATATTCCATTTGATTTTACAGATGATAATAATCGAAAAGCGTATTTTGAAAATATATTTTATCAATATGAAAAAGATGGAGTTGATTTTTGGTGGATAGATTGGCAACAAGGGGAAGTTTCAAATCTTAAAGGTTTAGCGCCACTTTGGTTATGTAATCATTATTTCTATTTAGAAAATATGAAAACTAATAATAGACCATTAATTCTATCAAGATACTGTGGTATAGGTGGACAAAGATATCCACTTGGATTTTCTGGTGATAGTGTTCAAAACTATGCTTCCTTAAAATATTTAGTTAAAACAACATCTATGGCTAGTAATATTGGTTTTACATATTGGAGTCATGATGTAGGTGGTCATATGATGGGGAATAAAGATGGGGAACAACTTTTAAAATTTGTTCAATTTGCTACTTTTTCTCCAATTTTAAGAATGCATTGTTCTTGTGAAGATGTTTATGATAAAAATCCTTCATTGTACTTATCTAGTTATGGAGAATTAATTAAAAAATATTTAAGATTAAGACATAGATTAATTCCATTTATTTATAGTTATA
>CAZOAE010000056.1:0-5739 GCA_964577725.1 uncultured Erysipelotrichaceae bacterium
TTGGATTAGTAATTTTAGTAATTTTAGTTATTATTGTTACTATTAAACTTGTTTCTAATAGAAATCTTGTTAGAAAGGTTAATGATTTATCAAAGAAATATGATAGTTTGCATGATTTATTAGTTGTTCAACTTGAAAAGGATTTGAAAAGGTTATTGGAGATTTCTCAAGAGAATATTGATTACGAGTATACTTATAATATTAATTATAATATGTATCAAGATGTTTTAAATCAAGAAGATTCTATTGCTCAAAAGGGTGTTAATGATTTGAATAGATTGTTATCTGAAAAGAAGTATAAGTTAATTAAAGAAGAAATTGAGTTAACTAAGAGTAAGATTGATGATTTAGAAGTTAAGTGTAATCAAGTAAGTGCTTCTGTTAGTGAGTTAATTAGTATTGATGATAGTAATAGGCAAGAGTTATTAAGGTATAGATGTGAGTTTAGTGAAATTAAAGATGAGTATGAGTTAAAAAAGAATGAATTGAGATTTATTGATGATTCTTTTATTGCGGTTTTTGATAAGATGGAACAATATTTTTCTGAAGCTGAGAAGTTATTGTTAGGTGCTCATTATGTTGATTCAAAGAAGAATTTTCCTATTATGGAAAGTGGTTTAAAGGATTTAAGAAAGTGTATTTCTTTGTTACCTAAGTTATGTACTCTTTCTTTTGTAGTTGTTCCTAATAATATTAATGAATTAACTAATAGATATTATAGTATGATAGATGAAGGTTATCCTTTGCATCATTTGAAGTTTCAATCTGTTATTGATATTTTTAATAATACATTGAATGATGTTCAAAGTAAGTTAAAGAAGTTTTCTACTAAGAATGTTGAGTATGAGTTGAATCAAATTAAAGATGCGATTAGTAAGATTAATAATGATTTTGATGAAGAAGTTAAGTCTAGGGATTATTTTAATAGTAAATATGAAGAAATTTATTATGGCTGTGGTAAGATTGAAAATAAGTTTATGAAGTTAAGAAAAGATTTACCAAAGTATAAGGAAACATATTTATTAAAGGATTCTTGTGTTGATGAATTGGATCGTGTTGAAAAAGGAGTTAATGAGTTAGCCTTAATTAAAAGAACATTAGATACTTATATTCATTCAGCAAGTAATCAACCATTTTCTGTTTTGGCTGAGAGATTAAATGAATTATTTGATGCCACTAAGAGAATTGAAGAAGATATTGATGTTATTCAACAATATTTAGTTTCTTTAAAAGATGATACTAATAATGGTTATAAGTTTTTTACTAATTTATTTTTAGAGTTAAAGAAGTGTGAATCTCAAATTAGAAAGTTTGATATTCCTTCGATTAGTTATTCTTTTAATGATGATTTTAATCGTTGTTATGATATTTTGTATGAATGTGGAAGTATTATTAGTAATTTACCAATTAATGTTGATAGTTTAAATAGTAATGTTGAAAGTTTAAAGTTATTGTTTGATAAGATAGTAACTAATATTAATACGATTGAAGATATTATTTTTAAAGCAGAAGATGCAGTTAAGTATGCGAATAGATATAGACAAGGTTTTGATGATGTAAGAGCAACTTTATCAAAGGTTGAAAAATTCTTTTTTGAAGGTGATTTTACTCGTACATATAATGAAACGGTTAATATGGTTAAGAAAATTAGTCCAGATACGGGTAAGTAGTCTAGCTAGTTATTTTTATTAACATATTATAAAATAGGTGAAATAGATGATTTATTTTGATAATGCTGCGACTACAAAGGTCTATCAAGAGATAATAGATAGTTTTAATAGTGCATTAGTTAATTATATTGGTAATTCTTCTTCTGTTCATAAGGAAGGATTAAAGGCTTTGGAGTTAGAAAAAAAAGCGACTAGACAAATTGCTTCTTTTTTTAATTGTGATGAAAATGAAGTAATTTTTACTTCTGGAGCAACTGAATCAAATAATTTAGCGATAAAAGGTGTTAGTTTAAGGTATAAAAATAGGGGTAAACATATTATTACTACGAAGATTGAGCATTTATCAGTTTTGAATACTTTTAAGCAATTAGAAGATGATGGTTTTGAAGTAACATATTTAGATGTTGATAGTAATGGTTTAGTTTCTCTTGATGATTTAAAAAATAGTATTAGAGATGATACGATTTTAGTTTCTATTATGGCGGTTAATAATGAAACTGGTTCAATTCAAGATATTGAAGGTATTTCTAAATTATTGAAGAATTATCCTAAAATTCATTTTCATAGTGACGCTACTCAAGCAATTGGAAAGATTAAAATTAATTATGATGATGTTGATTTAATTACTTTGTCTGGTCATAAGATACATTCGTTTAAGTTCAGTGGGTTACTAATTAAAAGAAAAAGTACTGATTTAGTTCCTTTAATTGTTGGTGGGGGACATCAAAATAATTTAAGGTCTGGAACAACAAATGTTCCTTTAGAAGTATGTTTATCTAAGGCGATAAGATTAAGTTTTATTAATCAAGAAAAGAATTATCAAAAGGTATGTAAGTTAAGAGATTACTTTTTTGAAAAATTATCAAGTATAGATGGAGTTAAGTTTAATTCTTATAAAGAAGGTTCACCATATATTATTTCTTTTTCTACTTCTAAAAAAGCATCAGTTGTTGCAGAAGCCTTATCTAATAGAGAGATTTAT
Source organism: uncultured Erysipelotrichaceae bacterium (assembly GCA_964577725.1). Taxonomy (GTDB): domain Bacteria; phylum Bacillota_I; class Bacilli_A; order RFN20; family CAG-449; genus CAG-449. Next base: position 2,653 of record CAZOAE010000056.1, read on the forward strand.
GTTTCAACTAAATCAGCGTGTTCATCTAAAAAAGAGTCATTTTCTTATGTTTTAGAAGCAATGGGAAAGGATAAATGGGTAATTAGTAATTCAATTAGAGTTTCCTTTGATGAAAATAATACGATTGAAGAAATTGATAAATTTTATTGTTCTTTAAAAGAAATATTAAGTAGTTTGAAATAGAAGGAGAATTATGGAAGCAAATATAATTATGGTTCGATATGGAGAATTATCGACAAAAGGAAAAAATAAAAAGGATTTTATAAGGTTATTAGGTTCTAATATTAAGCACGCTTTAAAAAGATTTCCTAATTTAAAAATTGATGTTAAACATGATCATACATATGTTTACTTAAATGGTGAAGATTATGAAAAGGTTAAAAATAGATTATTAGATGTTTCTGGGATTTTTTCTATTTCTCCAGTTTTTAAATGTGAAAAGGATATAGATGTTATTTCTAGTTTGTGTTTAGAAATCGCTTTAGATGAAAATAAAAATACTTTTAAAATTGATTCTAGGAGAATTGATAAAACTTTTCCTTTAATTTCTAATGAGATTAATCGTTATGTTGCTTCTAATATTTTAAAAAATAGTAATTATAAAGTTGATGTTCATAATCCAGATTTATTGATTTCTATTACTATTAGAGAAGATTGTGTGTATGTTTTTTCTAATTCAATTTTAGGAAGTGGGGGTTATCCACTTGGTATTGCGGGTAAGTCATTAATGATGCTATCTGGGGGAATTGATTCTCCAGTTGCGGCGTATTTAATGATGAAAAGGGGAATTAAGATTGAGTGTATTCATTTTGCTTCTCCACCTTATACTAATGAAGCAGTTATTACTAAAATAAAGGATTTATTGAAAGTTTTGAATAATTATCAAGAAAGTATAAAGTTATATATTGTTCCTTTTACTAAATTACAAGAAAGTATTTATAAGTATGTTCCTATTTCTTATGCGATAACAATTATGAGAAGAATGATGTATCGTATTAGTTGTATTGTTGCTAATAAGAATAAAGATTTAGTTATTTCAAATGGGGAGTCTATTGGACAAGTGGCTTCACAGACTTTGAAGTCTATTCAAACAATTGAAAAGGTTTCTTCTTTACCAGTTATTAGACCACTTGGAGTAATGGATAAAATAGATATTATTAAGTTAAGTAAGAAGATTAATACATATGATATTTCAATTAGACCTTTTGAAGATTGTTGTACTATTTTTGAAGTGAAAGATCCTACTACTGCCCCTAGTGAAGACAAAGCATTAGAATATGAATCAAAATTTGATTATGAATCATTAATTAATGAGTGTATTAGTAATATTGAAGTAATTAAAATTAGTGAAGATAATGATTTAGAAGATAATTTGTTGTAATAATTTTATTAATAATTAAGCAAACTATATTTGGAGGTTTTTATGGCTAAAAAGAATAAAGTTCGCTTAATTAAATCAAGTACTTATGAAGATGGGTTTGTAAAAGTACCAACTTATTTATTTCCACAAGGAGAAGAATATTCTAAAGAAGTAATTGATAAAATTGAAGTAGATGAATTAGAAAAAGAAAATGAAGAATAAACCACTTTTATGGTGGTTTTTTGTGCTTTATGATTATTATTTTAGTTTTAATTTTATCGAATTTAGTAATTAATATTTATATAAATGATACTTCTTTAAAAGTGAAAGTTTTTAGTATTACTTTTTTAAATAAAAAAGGCGATAAATTTATTAAATTTTTAACTAATATCGTAAATAAATCAATGGATAAAAATAATGTTAATGTTGATTATATTAATTGCATTGATATAAAGAGTGTTGATATTTTAATTGATACTAAAATTCATAATTTTAATGTTTATCTTATTTTTAATTATTTAATTAATGTAATTAGTAATCAAGTTTATCCATATATAAGTGATGTATTGCCTAATATTAATTATTTGAATAGAGAAAGTGAAAAAAATAGACTTATTATTAAGTCTAAAATTAAGTTAAATTTGATTTATATGTTAATTGTTTTTTTGAAAGGAAAAATAAATGGGAGAAAAAAATATTAATGAGATGTTATCTAATTCATTACAAAAATTGAACTTACTAGTGGATTCATCTAAAGTGATAGGAACACCATTAAATATTGGTGATAATAAGGTAATTATTCCTTTAAGTAAAATTACTTTTGCATTTGGTGTTGGGGGTAGTGAATTTATTACTGAAAAAGGAAAAATTATATCGAATAATTTAATTGATGATAGTTTTGATTATCCTTTTGGGGGTGGAACTTTAGGGGGAGTAAATATTGTTCCAATTGCTTTTTTAATGATAGATGGTAATGATAATAAAGTAATTAGGGTTGAACAGAGTGATACTTTATTTGATAAGTTATTAGATTTAATGTTATCAATAAGTAAGAAAAAGAAAGAATAGAAAGTGATTTTTTTAATATCAATAATGTTAAAAGTTTCGTTAATTGTTACTTATTATTCATAAAGTCGCTTGGAATTTCTTAGTAATTGCTTGAAAAGTCGCTTGGAATTTCTTAAATTCTAAGAATGGGAAAGATTAAATATGAATTTTAATTAAATAATTTAATGAAAAAAATTAATTTCTAATTTTTTTGAAATAGAAATATAATTTTGGATAAATTAAAAAATCTCACCTTTTAGATATGATGTCTTTAGGTGAGATTTTATTTTGATTTGAATTAAAACTTTAATTCTTATTTAGTTAATGCTTTTTTAGCAAGTTTAACTAATTCAGCAAATGCTGCTTCATCAGTAATTGCTAATTCAGAAATCATTTTTCTATTAACATTGATGTTAGCAAGTTTTAAACCGTGCATTAATGTTGAATAGTTGATGCCGTAATTTCTACAAGCAGCGTTGATACGAACAATCCATAATTTTCTGTAATCTCTTTTGATTAATCTACGAGATACATAAGCATAGTGCATTGAGTGCATTACTTGTTCATTTGCTGTTTTGAAAAGAAGATGTTTTGAACCAAAATAACCTTTTGCTCTTTTTAATACTTTTTTTCTTCTTGCGTGTGTAACTGTACCACCTTTAACTCTCATTACTAGTACC
>CAZOAE010000057.1:0-5682 GCA_964577725.1 uncultured Erysipelotrichaceae bacterium
GTTCATAATGGTATTATTGAAAATTATTTAGAAATTAAAGAAAAATATTTAAAAAATATAAAATTATATTCACAAACAGATACAGAAATTTTAGTTAATTTAATTGAAGTAATGTATGAAAATGATGTTTTATCGACATTAATAGATGTTAAAAACATTATAAAAGGTTCATACGCTTTTGTTCTTATTTATTTAGAAGAAAATAGATTATATTTTATGAAAAATCAAACACCATTAGTAATTTGTAATAAAGATGATGAGTTCTTTTTATCATCAGATTCGATAGGATTTCCTTCTTTTATCAAAAAACAAATTATTTTAGAAGATGGAGATTATGGTTATGTTGATAATAAATCAATAAATCTTTTTAATAATGGAAAAGAAAAAGAAATAATCTATAAAGATATAGTTTTAGAAGAAAAGATGATAGATTATAATAAATTTTCTTATCATATGGAAAAAGAAATATATGATCAACCTAAGATGATAATGAACTTATTTAATTATTTTTTAGATAATAATAAAATTAATCAAATTAAACAAAAAATAAAAGAAAGTGATTCTATTTATTTAGTTGGGTGTGGTAGTTCTTATTATTCTTCAAATATAGGTAAGTATTATATAGAAAAATACTTAAAGAAAAATGTTAAAGTTATTTTAGCAAGTGAAGCAATTTATCAAATTCCTTTATTAAGTAAAAATCCATATTTTATTTTTATTTCTCAATCAGGAGAAACTTTAGATATTATTAATTTAATAAAAATAATTAAAAAATATAATATAAAAACTTTAGCCATTACTAATTCAGTTAATTCATCAATTACTTATTTAACTGATGATGTAATATATATTCAAGCGGGGCGAGAATTATCGGTTGCTTCAACAAAAGCATTTTTAGGTCAATCATTAAGTTTTTTGTTATTATGTAAGAAAATAGAAAAAGAAAAGATTAATTTTTTTATCAATGAAATAAATAATATTTTAAATAATCTTGATAAAATTAAAACTATAAGTAAAGAATTAACAAAATATAAAGATGTCTTTTATTTAGGAAGAAATATTGATTATTATATTGCTTTGGAATCTTCATTAAAATTAAAAGAAATATCATATATACACGCTGAAGCATTTCCAGCGGGAGAATTAAAACATGGCACTTTAGCGTTAATTGATAACTCGTGTGCGGTCATTGGTTTAATTAGTCAAAATAATATTTCATCAATAATGAGAACAAATATTATGGAAACTAAATCTAGGGGTGGAAACACTTTTATAATTTCTTCAAAAAATGTTTCTAATGAAAATGATGATATCATTGTTAATGATATAGATGATGATTTAACTCCTTTACTTATTTTAATCGTTTGTCAATTATTAGCGTTTTATACTTCTTTATATAAAGGAAATGAAATTGATACACCAAGAAATTTAGCAAAATCTGTGACTGTTGAATAAAATGCTCTTTTAAAATAACATATAACAAGTATAATTTATGTCTTGCATTTTAATTGTTTATTTTATGTTTGTTTAAATGTATAATATCTTTTAAAGGAGATAACCTTAGATATGGAAGAAAAAGATAATATTAAAGAAAATTTAGAAGAAGTTGAAATAATTGAAGAAGGAAAAAATGAAGAAATAGTCGAAAAGAAAGAAGAAGAAATAGTTGAAAAAGTTGAAGAAAAAGAAGAAGTAATTAGAGATACTTTTTATTCTCCTATTGAAATTGAAAGTGAAGATAAATTATTTGAAACTATTAATAATAATCAAATAACATTCAATAATTACTATAATAAAGTTAGAAAAACATCAAGTTTAATAATGATTATATGTATGGTTGTTATTGTGGTTTTATTATTTGTTTTAAATAGTGTTTTAGAAGGAAGTGGAATACCTTTCTCTATTGTTGCCGTAGTTGCGTATTTTTTAATTATTTCTAATTATTCAAAGAAAACTAAAAATAAATTAAATGAAGATTCATTAAGAATTTTAAATGAATATTTTTCTTTGATTGATTCTTATGTAACTGAAAATAAATATTTTACTGAGATTCAATTTAATCGAGAATATAAACTTGATGAAGATACTTTTAAAAATTTAAAAATATGTAAAAATATATCTTCTGTTGTTGGTAGAGATTATATAAAAGGTAAATTATGTGGATATGATTTTGTCGCTGGAGATAATTGTATTAAAACTCAAGAAAAAGATGAAAAAGGTAATGAACAAAATTATATTGTATTTTTAGGTAAATTATTTGTTATTAACATTGAAAATTTAGTTAGTGAAGGTAGAGCAATTATTTATTTAAAAGGTAAAGGTGCAAATGGACCTACTGATATTGAAGATTTAGAAAAAGTTGAAGGTGTTTTATCTAATAAATTTGATGTTTATTCTTCATTTGATATTGATAGTTTATTAACTGAAAAAACTAAATCTTTATTAGAAAAATTTGAAGTAAATGATGCTTTAATTGATATGTTTATTACTATTGATAATAATAAAATATCATTTGGTTTTTCTTATAGTGATGGTGTAATGGTTGTTCCACTTACTGAATCATTAAAAAAAGAAGATTTATTTGAATATAAAAAGAATGTTGAGTTAATGGTTGATATTGTTAAATCATTAAAATAAGTAATTATGAATAATTTTAGTATTGGTAAATGGATTAGAACTCAATCTTATAAACATGATGGATCCCTTCATAGAACTTGGGATAATATGATGATTATTGATATTAATGATGATTATGTTGTGACTGGTTCTTGTGCATCTCGAGTAGTGGAATGTGATGGTAGAATTTGGTATACAAAAGAACCAGCGGTTTCTATTTATTTTAAAAAAAATTGGTTTAATGTTATCGCAATGATTCGTGGAGATAAAGTTTGTTATTATTGTAATATTGCTTCTCCTTCTGTTGAAGATGGTGGAACATTAAAATATATTGATTATGATTTAGATTTAAAATTATTTCCAGATGATTCAATTATGGAATTAGATTATAAAGAGTATTTATTTCATAAAGAAAAATATCAATATTCTAATGAAATTGATAAAATTGTATTACACGAATTTGAGCGAATAAAAAAATTAATGAAGAAAAAAGAATTTCCTTTTATTGATGAAAAAATGCATCAATATATTCATAAGTATTATAAAATCAAAAAAGAACAAGACTATATATATTAAAAACCTAATGAACTGATTGGCTCATTAGGCTTTTTTTTAAATTCTATTTTTTATAAAATATATAGCGTGTTCTATCCAAGTGTGGACATCTGGATAATCAGTAGGAGTTTTATCCATTATTGTTGTATTATCATTAGCAAGAGCAAGTCCATGTGGACCAGTTGGATACATATGAAGTTCGACCATAATATTATGATTTACTAATTCTTGCGCTAAAGTTAAAGAATTATATGCTGGAACTAATGGATCAGATGCAGTTAACCATATAAATGTTTTTGGAAAATCATTAGTGATATGTTTTTCAACTGAGAATTTTTCTTTTAATTCTTCATTTTTATGTGTTCTTAATTCAACTGTTCCTAAGTGTGAATTTTTTTCATCCATTGTAATAACTGGATAACCTAGTAATAAACCATTAATTTTTAATTTATCATTAGTGGTATTAAAGAGAATTTTAAAATATTCATCATTCCACATCATAGCGCTGCTACTAGCAAGATGACCACCAGCAGAAAATCCAATTAATGAAATTTTATTAGGGTTAATATGATATTTTTTAGCGTTTTTTCTAATATATAAAATAGTAGCAAATACTTCATCGATAGGTGTAGGAAATTCAAAATCACCAACTGTATAGTCTAAAACAAATGAAGCAATATCTTCTTTAATAAATTGTAATGCGATTGGTTCTGCTTCTCTTTCTGATACCATAGAGTATCCACCACCTGGAATTACAATTACGGCTTTTCTTCTTCTATTAGTTGAAAATTCACTATAATTATCTGGACAATAAGTTGTAAATGAAGCATTTGTTGTAATGTTTTTGAAATGCTCTTTTAAAAATATTTTTTCGTGTATCATTTTAATTACCTCTTAAGTAAAATTATATACTTTTAAAACAATAAAAAAAAGAAGAAGTGTGAAATAGGGTTTACAAAGGAAAATGAACTTCTTCTTTAATATTTTTGTAGTGCCTAATTTTTTGGTTAAGCGTAGAAACATCGAACCATATTATCGATTTATACAGCGCATTAAAGCGATAAATTTATTTTACATTATTTTTTTTTAATTTCAAGTATAAATAATGATTTTTTTATATCTTAATGATAAAATTGTGATTGGTTAGATTTATGAAAAAGATTATTGTTGTTACTGATTCAAATTCAGGGATTAAATTAAGTGAAGCAAATGAGTTAAATATTAAGGTTATTCCAATGCCTTTTTTATGTAATCAAAAAACATATTATGAAGGGGTTAATTTAACTCAAGAAGAATTTTATCAAAAATTAGAAAATAATGAAGATGTTTCAACTTCTCAACCTATTATTGGTGAAGTTGTTAATTTATGGGATAAATTATTAAAAGAATATGATGAGATTATTCAAATTCCTATGAGTTCTGGATTATCAATGGCTTGTGAAACTGCTTATATGTTTTCACAAAATGATGAATATAAAAATCGTGTCTTCGTTGTTAATAATATGAGAATTTCTGTTACTCAAAGAAGATCAGTTTTGAGAGCGGTTAATTTAATTAATGAAGGTAAAGAAGGAAAACAAATTAAAGAGATTTTAGAAAAAGAAGCATTATCTTCTTCTATATACATTACTGTTGATACATTAAAATATTTAAAAAAAGGTGGAAGAATTACTCCAAGTGCAGCATTACTTGCATCTTTATTAGGAATAAAACCTATTTTACAAATTCAAGGTGGAAAACTTGATGCTTTTAATAAAGTAAGGGGAATGAAAATTGCTAAAAAAGTTATGATTAATGCGATTAAAGAAGATATTAATAATCGTTTTAATGGAGAAATTTCAAAAGTATATATTGATGTTGCTCATACAAATAATGAAAAAGAAGCAAATTTATTTTTAGATGAAATAAAAAAAGAATTTCCTAATGCAAAAGGATATTATGTTGATAGTCTTTCTCTTTCTGTTGCTTGTCATATTGGACCTAATTCTCTAGCAGTAGCTCTGGTAAAAGAAGAATGAATTGTTTTGAATTAAAAATTAATGATAATTTTGATAATAAATCTATTGATGATTTTTTTTCTTTGATTCATTTAGGAAAAGATAAGATTAAAAGTATTATTAATAATAAGTTTATTTTTGTTAATAATCAAAATGTTGATAATCAATATATATTAAAGAAAAATGATATTTTACAAATAAAAATATTAGAAAAAATTAATATTGCACCTTATTTTGAAGATTTAGATATTATTTATGAAGATAAATATTTATTAATTGTTAATAAACCAAAAAACATATTAATTCATAGTGATGAAAATAATAATACTTTATCAAATATGGTTGCTTTTTATTATAAACAAAAACATATTCAAAGAAATATTCGTTTTGTTAATCGACTTGATTATGAAACAAGTGGATTAGTTATTTTTTGTAAAGATTTTATTACTGAAGCATATTTTGACTATTTAATGAGAAAAAGAAAAATAGAAAAAAGATATTATGCAGTATGTTA
>CAZOAE010000058.1:0-5671 GCA_964577725.1 uncultured Erysipelotrichaceae bacterium
GCTAAACGAGAAAAATGTTGAATTGATAATGTTTTCTTTAAATTATCAACTTCTTCTTCGACATCATTTAATTCATTTAAGACTTTTAAATTATATCCTTTATCAATAGATTTAATTGATAAATCAAACATTGTATCTAATTTACTTATCATTAATTGTAATTCTTCAATTGCTGTTGATGAAAAACTTAAATCTTCATTTTTCATTTTATTACTTAATTCTAAAAAGTTTTCTGCATAGTCACCAATTCTTTCAATATCGTTAACAACATGGAAATACGCTCCAACGATTTTTTCAGTATCGGGATCGACAACTGAAGATAAACTTACAAGATATTTTGTTAATGAGTTATTTGTAAAGTTAATGATTTTTTCTGCTTCAATAATATTTTTACTTTTTTCACCATTTTGTAATTTGATTTCTTCAAAAGATTCTAATAAATTTTTTTTGGTTAATGAAGCCATATATTCTATTTCTTTTTTTACTTGCATTAAAGCAATTGAAGGAGTTTTTAATAAACGATCATCAACAAATCTAAGTTGTAATATATCTTTATCTTCTTTCTTATCTTTAATAATAATTTTTGAAAATTTAACTAATTGATTAATAAATGGAAGAAGTATTAAAGTAGTTATTAAATTAAATATTACATGAAACCAAGCAATTTGCATTTCTGGAGAAGGAATTATAGTTTGTAATAAATAAACAATTGTATCCGATAAAGGCCATATTATAGCGGTAAAAATAATTGCGCCTATTACATTAAAAGTTAAGTGTATAACCGCTGTTCTTTTAGCGTTTGTTCCAGTTCCAATGCAAGCGAATAATGCTGTTACACAAGTACCTATATTAGATCCTAAAATAATAAATAAAGCACTAGAAATAGGTAATGCACCATTACCAACCATAATAATTATTAATCCAGTGACAGCAGAAGATGATTGAATTAAAGCAGTTAATAATGCTCCTACAAAAATTAATAAAAGTGGAAAACTAAATGAAGTAAAAATATCACTAAATAATACTTTAATTGAATTATTATTGAATGCAGAACTCATTAAATCTAATCCAACAAATAATAAACCTAAACCACATAAAATATTACCAATAGTTTTAAATGATTGTTTTTTACAAAGCATTACCATCATAATACCAATAAAAGTTAAAAATGAAGCATATAGAGATATATCTAATGAAGATAATGAAATTATTAATCCAGTTACTGTTGTTCCAATATTAGCGCCCATTATAATTGCTGCTGATTGAACTAATGTCATTGCTCCAGCATTTACTAATCCTATTGCCATAACCGTTGTAGCGGCAGATGATTGAATTAAGGCTGTTACACTTGCACCAACTCCTACACCTAAGATTGGATTATTGCTTATTTTACTTAATAATCTTTTTAATCCACTTCCAGTAGCATTTTGTAATCCTTCGCTCATTAAATTCATTCCAGCGATAAATACTCCACACCCAGCAAGTAAAGCGATAAAACATTTAATAATTTCCATAAAAACTCCTAATATTCATTTATATAATTAAATAGATGAAATAACCAACATAACTGCATAGCATTATTATACCAGCCCAAAATGATAATTTGTTTGATTTTATAACACATAGCAATAATAAAACAGCACTATATAATGCAATAAAGGTATCAATTCTAAATGATTCAGCAAAAGGAACTGGAGTAATAACAGCGGTAATACCAACAATAAATAAAATATTAAAAATACAACTACCTACAATATTTCCAATAGCGATATCAGCATTCTTTTTTATTGCTGCAGTAACTGAAGTAAATAATTCTGGTAATGATGTTCCTAAAGCCACGATAGTCAAACCAATAAATCTATCACTTAATCCAATTGCGCTTGCGATTACTTTTGCTGAATCAACAGTTACATTACTACCCACAATAATCATAACTAAACCTAAAATAGTAAAAATTATTGCTTTTGTTAAAGAAAATTCAGTGATTTCTTCTTCATTTTCTTCTTTATTCTTTTTTGCATTGAAAAATAAAATAAGTAAATAAGCAATAAAAACAACTAATAAAATTAAACCTTCATACCAATAAATATTACCATCAAAACCAATTAAAAATAGTAAAACTGTCGCACCAATTGTTACTGGAATATCAATAAAAACGGTACTTTTTTTTACTATTAAAGGCGTTATTAATGATGAAATACCTAAAATTATCAAAATATTTAATATATTACTACCAACAACATTACCTATTGTAATTTCCGCATTTGATTTTAAAGCGGCTGAAATACTAACAGCGGCTTCTGGAGCACTTGTTCCCATTGCTACAATAGTTAAACCAATAACTAATTGGGGAATTTTTAATTTTTTAGCAATATTTGCGGCACCATCAACAAAAAAATCTGCACCTTTTGACAATAAAAAAAAGCCAACGGCAAGCAATAATAAATTTAATATAATTGTAAAAATGTCCATAATTCCTCTAATGTTAATATCATAAAGAAAAAATAAAATTTCTTGATGATATTGTGAATAATCTAAATAAACGAATATCTATCCACAAGAATAGTATCATACAAAAATTTGATTATCAATAAATAAAAATAGAAACGAAAACTTCTCGTTTCTAATTAAGGAGGGATTATATGTATTTGCAAGTACTACTTGCATATTATAATACGATTTAAAAACTATATATTAGGCGCAAAAAGCCTATTTTTTTTAAATTTTTAAGAATAATGTTTGTATGCCCATTTTAAATATACTACAATCATTTTGCACGATACTCTTTTATGAGATTGTAGCGGGAGGATATATGATTTTATTATTAGATCTTGGTAATACCAATCTTTATGTTGGTATCTATCAAAATAAGACACTAATCTATGAATTTAGAACAGATAGTGATCTAAATAGATCGGCAGATATGTATGCGAATCTATTAAATAACTTTTTACATCAAAAAAATGTTGATGTATCAAAAATTGAAGGGGCAATATTATCTAGTGTTATTCCTAGTTTAACAGAAATAATTTGTCAAGCCGTTTATAATGTTACTAATAAAGAATGTTTAATTGTTAATAAAGGAACAAAAACTGGCTTATCAATTAGAATAGATAACCCAAGTGAATTAGGGGCTGATTTAGTTTGTGATGCTGTTGGCGCAATAAATAAATATGGTTTTCCTTGTATAATATGTGATTTAGGAACAGCAAGTAAACTACTAGTTATTGATAAAAATGGAAATTATATAGGTGGAACAATTTCACCAGGAATAAAAATTGCTGGTAACGCCTTAACCCAATCTGCTGCTTTATTAATGGACATTTCATATAAAGCGCCAAAAAATGTTATTGGAAAAAATTCACCAGATTCACTTAATTCTGGTGCTATATATGGGCATATTGCTATGATTAATGGATTAACATTTATGATAGAAAAAGAATTAGGCTATGAAACAAAACATATCTTAACTGGTGGAAACGCTAATCTAATTAAAAATATTATTTCTAATTATACTTTTGATTCCACGCTTGTTTTAGATGGCTTATATGAAATCTATAGGAGAAATATAAAATGAGAAATGAAAGAACAAAAAAAATAACTGGAATAAGTATATTCGCATCTCTTGTTATCGTTTTACAACTTATAGGAAATTATATTTCAATTGGTCAAATTAGTATTACTCTTGCTTTGTTTCCTATTGCTATGGGAGCAATTATATATGGACCATTAGAAGGAATGTTTCTTGGATTTATTCAAGGAATTATCGTAATTTTTGCTCCAAGTACAATGGCAACATTTATGCCTTTTTCTGTAATTGGAACAATTGTAGTTTGTTTATTAAAAGGTGGACTCGCAGGTCTCACTGCTGGATATATATATAAATTATTTAAGAACATTAATCTAAATCTAGCAATTATTATGGCTTCAATTATTGTTCCTATTGTTAATACTGGTTTATTTACAATTGCTTGTTTTACAATTTTTTTACCTAAAATAAATGAATTATTTCAAATGTATGGAAGTGACAGTACAAATTTATATGCTTATTTCTTTCTTAGTATAATTGGAATTAATTTTATTATTGAATTTATCATTAATTCTTGCTTATCACCAACAATTATTAAATTAACAAAATTAAAAGAAAATCTTTATTAAAGAAAATTAGTTAAACAAAAAAAACTATCCATTTAGTTAAATTCTATTTGGATAGTTTTTTTAATAAATAATTTTAGAAATTAAATAATTTCATTTATTCTTCTTATTAATTCATCAACTGTAAAATTGAATTTATTAATAACATCATTTGCAGGAGCGGAAGCACCAAAACTATCTATTGACATAATATGTGGCGCAAATCTATGCCAACCAAAACTTGATAACATTTCAACCACAATACGCTTTCCATATTCAACACCTAATGTTTCATTAATATATATTGGATCTTGTTTTAAAAATAATTCTTGTGACATCATTGATACAACCCTAACATCAATACCAGCGACTAATAATTTCTCTTGTGCTTTAATTGCTAAAGAAACTTCTGATCCACTTGCAATAATTGTTAATTGAGGTTTATTTCCAACTTCTTTAGAAACGATATAACCACCTTTTTCAACATCTTTAGAATTTGTTCCCGCAAGAACTGGTAACGCTTGTCTAGTTAACGCAATACAACAAGGGTGATCTTTTTGAGATAAAACTAAACGATAGCAAGTTGCAACTTCATTTGCATCACAAGGTCTATAAACTTCGACATTTGGTATTGATCTTAACATTGCCAATTGCTCTATTGGTTGATGAGTTGGACCATCTTCTCCAACAGCAATAGAATCATGTGATAATAAATATATTGCTGGTAAATGAGATAATGCTGCCATTCTTATCGCTGGTTTCATATAATCAGAAAATACCATAAAACAACCAACATAACTTCTTAAACCACCATGCAATAATATTCCATTTTGAATAGAAGCCATTGCTAATTCTCTAATACCATAATTAATTGTTCTACCACTTCTATCATTCATAGTAAAATATTTTCCATTATCGATAGAAGTAAAAACTGAACCAGCAACATCAGCGGATCCACCAATTAAATTTGGAATATTCTCATGTAATAAATTTAAAATTTTCTTTGAAGTTTGTCTTGTTGCTTCTTTCATTCCAATTTCAAAAATTGGATTTTCTTGATATAAAGATGTTGGACAAGTGTTATCTAATGTAGATGCAATATTTTTCGCATCTATTGGATTTTCTACACAACATCTATTATATCTTTCTAACCATACATTATACGCTTCTTTACCACGCTTAATAAAAGTATTTTCAAAATCTTTTCTTACTTCTTCTGGAACTTCAAATGGTGCATATTCATAACCATAACTCTTTTTTGCCATTAATCCATCTTCTTCTCCAAGTGGATTTCCATGAACTTTATTAGTTCCTTGATTTTTAGAACCAAATCCAATAATAGTATTAACTTTAATTAATGTTGGTTTTGTAGAAACTTTTGCTCTAACAATTGCTTGATCAATTGCTTCAATATCATTACCATCATTTACTTCAATAACATTCCAATTACACGCTTCAAATCTTTGTTTAATATTTTCAGAAAAAGATAAATCTAATCCACCATCTAGTGTTACATTATTTGAATCATAAAACAAAA
>CAZOAE010000059.1:0-5621 GCA_964577725.1 uncultured Erysipelotrichaceae bacterium
ACAGCAATTTTTAACAAAAATCGCATAAAATATTATTATATTTACTTCTATTTTTTATAATCCTAAAAAAGAGTTTACTACTTCATATGAATATAAACTTAAACAAATTAATTCTTTTGTTAGTCAAGATATTATTAATGATGAAAGTTATGTCTATATTAATAAAGAAAAAAGAAATAGATTTATTTTTAAAATAGTTGTTATTAGTATTAATTCTATATGTGCATTAATTTGTTTATTATATTTGTTTAATGTCAATAATTTTTTATCTGAAGGTAATTTAATCGAGCAAGCAATTGATATGATTAAATTTATGCTTCCTTGTATTTTAATTTCGATTATAAGTTTAATAATTACATCATTATATTATTATTTTAGTATGAAAAATGAATATAATATGTTGAAAAAAATTGCTCCTTTATATCGTAGTAAAAATGAAAAACAAACAAAAAATGGAAAAGTAATTTTAATAACTCGTGTTGCAATTTTAACTATTAGTATATGTTTTATTATAATAGGAATATGTAATGGTCAAATGGGTGAAGTTTTAAGTAAAGCAGCGAAATTATGTACGGAATGTATAGGGTTAGGTTAGTTTATGAAAGAGTGGTTAATATCGTTAAAAACTTGGTTTATATGTCATAAACCAACTAAAAGAAGATTAATTCAAGTTTATGCCGCATTATTATATAATGCGAATATTAAAGGATTTATAACTGGTAATATTTATAAAGGTGATACAAAAGGTTTATGTGTTCCTGGATTAAATTGTTATTCTTGTCCA
The DNA here is from genome assembly GCA_964577725.1 of uncultured Erysipelotrichaceae bacterium. Lineage (GTDB taxonomy): Bacteria > Bacillota_I > Bacilli_A > RFN20 > CAG-449 > CAG-449. The sequence continues at coordinate 785 of CAZOAE010000059.1, forward strand.
GGTGCTGTTGGTGCTTGTCCATTAGGTTCTTTACAAGATTCATTATCACATTCTGGTAAAAGTATACCTTATTATATGATAGGAATTTTATTGTTATATGGATTATGCTTAGGAAGAACTATATGTGGCTTTTTATGCCCAGTTGGTTTAATGCAAGAATTATTATATAAAATTAAATCTTTTAAAATAAAAAAAGGTTCATTTACTAGATTATTATCTTATATGAAATATGTTATTTTGTTTGTTTTTGTTTTTGCTTTACCAATAATATATGGATTACAAGGATTACCATTACCATCATTTTGTAAATATATATGTCCAGCGGGGACTTTAGAAGGGGCAATTGGTTTGTTAGTAAATCCAAATAATGATAGTTATTACGAAATGCTTGGACCATTATTTACTTGGAAAGTATGTGTTTTAATCTTTATTATTGTAATGTCAATTTTATGCTTTAGATTCTTTTGTCGTTTTATTTGCCCACTTGGAGCAATATATAGTTTTTTCAATAAGATTTCTTTTTTAGGAATTAAACTTAATGAAGATAAATGTATCAGTTGTGGTAAATGTATTTCTAAATGTAAAATGGATATTAAAAAAGTTGGTGACCACGAATGTATTAACTGCGGTGAATGTATATCTGTATGTCCAACAAATGCGATAACATTTAAAGGTCCACATATATTTTTACATTCTAACCAAATAGAAAAAAATGAGGAGAATAGTTAAAATGAATTTTAAATTATTAACGATTATTTCTGCTTCACTAATTTTAATAGGTTCATTAACTTTTTATAATTTTATTGAAAAAGATGAAAATGTTATTGTTTATCAAGTTGGTGATATTGTGCCAAATAAAGAATTACAAAAGTATAATGATGATACTAAATATTCTATTTCTAACTCTTTTGATAAAATTAAAATTTTAAATTTTTGGGGAATTGATTGTACTTCTTGTATTAAAGAATTACCAGATTTTAATGATATATTTATTGAATATAAACAATATATTGATGTTGTTGCTATTCATGAAGTTATTAGTAAAACTTATCAAGATGATGTAATTTCAATGATAGAAAATAGATTTAGTGAATTTGATAAAGATTTTATTTTTGCTCAAGATGAAGATATATTTTCTACATCATATTATAAAATGTTAGGTGGAATAGATGCTATGCCATATACAGTAATTGTTGATCAAAATAATGTTATTTATAAAACTATTAATGGTTCATATTCTTATGATAAGTTAAAAGTAGATATTGATAATTTATTAAAAAATTAAGTAATAAATTATTTAATTAAGGAGTTAAAAATAAATGATAGAATTAAATATTGAATTATATAAAAAATTAGCAAAAGAAATTTTTACTTGTTCATCTCCAACTGGATATACATCTAATTGTATCAAAATAATTGAAAAACATATTAAAGAATTAGGATTTAATTATAAGATTTTAAATAATGGTGCTTTAGAAGTTATTATTAATGGTTTAAATGAAGAAAAAACAGTAGCGACAAGCGCACATATTGATACATTAGGTTTAATGGTTCGTTCAATAAAAAGTAATGGTAATCTTTCTTTAACTACTTTAGGTGGACCAATAACTGCGACTCTTGATGGTGAATATTGTAAAGTTATAACTAGAGATAACAAAGTATATACGGGTACTATTTTATCTACTTCTCCATCAATTCATGTCTATAAAGATTCTAATACTAAAAGTAGAGAAATTGATAATTTAGAAGTTAGACTTGATGAAAAAGTTTTTTCTAGTGATGATGTAAAAAAACTAGGAATTAATAATGGCGATATTGTTTGCTATGATGAGAAATTTGAAATCACTGATAATGGATTTTTAAAAACAAGGTTTATTGATGATAAAGCCTCAGCGGTTATTTTATTGTTATTACTATATTATGTTAAAGAACATAATTTAAAATTCAAATATAAGACAAAAATTTATTTTGTTGTTTATGAAGAAGTTGGACATGGTGCTTCAATGATAAAAGATGTAGATGAATTTGTTACTTTAGATATGGGGTGTGTAGGTTTAGATTTATCTGGAAATGAATATGCAGTATCAATATGCGCGAAAGATTCAAGTGGTCCATATGATTATGAACTCACGACTAGATTAATTAATTTAGCAAAAGATAATAACTTAAATTATACAATTGATATTTTCCCATACTATGGTAGTGATGTTGGTGCGGCTTCTAAGGCAGGCTTAGATTTTAAAGGTGCTTTAATTGGAACAGGTGTTTCTGCATCTCATGGAGCGGAAAGAACACATCAAGAAGGTATAGAAAATACATTAAAATTGATTTATTTGTACTTAATTAGTAAATAAATCTTTTAAATATGAATTTTTATGATATAATTTTTATAAGATTTATTTAAAGGGAAGGAAAAAATAAAATGCTATTAAAAAATGAACATTTTGACTTTTGTGAAAGCGTAGCTTTACTAGAAGAAACTTATACTATTGAAAGTACTGCTGAATTAATAATCGAAACGATTGATAAAATGACTGATGTTTCTGATGAATTTAAAGATGCGTTAAGTTCTTTTTTGAGAGATAAAAAGAATTGGTATAAGAGAGTCGGCTGTATCTATCATTATGATATTGATTTAGATTATGTTGTTAATGGAAAAACATATAATGGGCAAATTGCTGATTTTGGTTATAATCATGTTTATGATTATTTGAATTTAACAGAATTTTATAAAGAAGGTAACTGTACTAAATTAACTAATGTTGATGCATTAAATTTATATTCTTGGAATGATGATAATGTATTTAGTCGTGAAGCGATTAAAAGTGCATTAGGAAAAGTTATTGAAGGTCAATTACCAAAAGGCTGGCAAAGATATTCATCAAATTCTTATACAGTTAAAGCGTATTTAGTACCATTGGCATTTGCAACTTTTAAATGGAATGGTAAAGACTATCATTTTAATACTAATTTACACAATGGTCGTTATCACTATGAGTGGGAAACTAATCCATTAATTAAAAAGAAAACAAAAAAAGTATCTGCATTAACTATTTTACTTTACATTCCATCAATTTTAATCAGTGGTCTTGTTTCTTTAATATCACTTTCTTCAGTATTTGAAGAAAAAAGTTCATTTTGGGTTCCGTTAATCCTTTCATTAGGAATAGTGATTTATTCAATATATTCAATTGTAAAACGTGACAATGCTTCAGCAAGGATTGAAGAAAAATTGAAAAAAGATGTTAAAATTTCAACTCATAAACTTCTTTTAGTTCCATACATTTTAGTTGGTGTATCTATTGTTCTCTTTATTATTATTGCAAATTTGTAATAAGTAAAAGAAGATTTATTTATATTAAATTATTTCTATAGGAGATGAATAATCTCCTTTTTTATATAGCTAGAAATATTTTTTTAATAAGTGATAATACTAGATATTAGGAGATTAAATTTTATGAATTTAGTTATTGTAACATTAATTTCTTTAACAATTATATTCTTATCATCAATATTAGGATCTTCTTTTGTCTTATTTATTAAAAATTCTCTTTCAAGTAAAGTGATGAATATTATTGTTGGATTAGCAAGTGGAATTATGCTTTCAATATCTATTTTTGGTTTATTAATGCCATCTATTGAAAGTGGAAAAGAATTGTTTGGTAAATTATCATCAATTTTTATTACTATTGGTTTCTTATTTGGGGCTTTAATAATGTATTTATTAGATAAAATTATTCCCCATTATCATAATTTATCAAATGAAGAAGAAGGGATAAAAAGTGTTAAATTAAAAAAGAAAATAAAATTATTTCTTGCAATAATAATACATAAGATTCCAGAAGGGATTGCTGTTGGTTTATCGTGTGGTATTGCTTTTAAAACTGATATTAGTTTATCCATAATGGCAAGTTTAGCGTTATCTTTAGGAATTGCACTTCAAAATATTCCAGAAGGTTTACTAATATCTTTATCAATGTTAGATGAAGGATTAAATAGAAAGAAATCATTTTTATTTGGGATTGCAAGTGGAGTAGTAGAACCACTTTTTGCTTTATTTGCTTTTTTTATTACATCATCAATAAATGGAATTTTTCCTATTATTTTATCATTTTCTGCTGGAACAATGATATATGTTACTATTGATGAATTATTACCAGAATTAAAAAAAGGAAAAGATGTTCATTATGGAATATGGTCATTTATGATTGGTTTTGCTTTAATGATGGTATTAGAAATTATTATTTAATTATTTAAGACTTTGATTTATAATAAATGTATTGAATTTTAGTTTTTAATATTGTATTATTGTGTTAGTTAAGTAATACAATAGAAAGGGAGAGTAATGCATTTTGTATTTGATAACAATAGTCCTATTTATATTCAGTTAGTAGAACAATTAAAAAAATATATTATTGCAGGTAAAATTAAATGTGGAGAAAAATTACCTTCAGTTAGAGAATTATCTTTGATGAATAAAGTTAATCCTAATACAATGCAAAAGGCTTTAATTGAACTTGAACAACTTAAACTAATATATACTGAAAGAACAAATGGAAAATTTGTAACTAATGATCAAAAACTTATTGATGAGTATAAAAAAGAATACGCTGATGAGTTGATGGAAAAATTTTTTAGGGAAATGTTAGATATTGGATTTAATGAAGGACAAACTATTGATTACTTAAAAAATAGGAGGAAATAGTTAAATGGACTTATTAAAGTGTGTTAATGTTAGTAAAACATATGGAGATAAAGAAGTTTTAAAGAATGTTAATTTAACACTTTCAAAAGGTAAAATAATTGGATTTTTAGGTAAAAATGGCGCTGGAAAAAC
>CAZOAE010000060.1:0-5580 GCA_964577725.1 uncultured Erysipelotrichaceae bacterium
TTTTAAAATATACCGATACTATTTTAACTTGTGATATACATACTAGAGAAAGAACAAAAAGAATTTTAAGACAAGCAGGAGCAAAAGTTGTCTGTGGATTAGATGATATTTTAACTTCAAGTATTGCTGGAAGTGGATATAATGAAAAATATGGTTTATTAGGCTCAAATAAATCAACAGAAGATACAATTAAGTTGTTTCCAAGAGATTGCCAAAATTTAGTAAATGAAATCCAAAATAAATTTCTTGAAAAAACTGGTAAACATATTGAAGTAATGGTTTATGGTGATGGAGCGTTTAAAGATCCACAAGGAAAGATATGGGAATTAGCAGATCCAGTTGTATCTCCAGCGTTTACAAATGGATTAATTGGAACTCCTAATGAATTAAAACTTAAATATCTTGCTGATAATAATTTTAAAAATTTAAAAGGCGAAGAATTAAAAAAAGCAATAGAAGAATCTATTAAAGCAAAAAAAGGTAGTTTAGTGGGAAATATGGCTTCACAAGGAACTACACCAAGACAATTAACTGATTTAATTGGATCATTATGTGATTTAACTTCTGGTTCTGGAGATAAAGGCACTCCTATTATTTTAGTTCAAGGATATTTTGATAATTTTACTGATTAATTTTAGAATTATTTATTTAATATAATATTTATAGAAGTACAAAATATAAGAATTTTTATTATTGTACTTCTTTTTATATTTTAAAATTTTTCTTTATATACTTTATTTAACATACCAATAGAAATTAAACAAGTTAATAATTCACTTATTGGAAATGCCCACCAAACTATATTAATTGTATTAGGTAATAATGTAAATAAATACGCTAAAGGGAAAGTAAATATAATTAACCTTAATGATGCTGATATTAATGGTTTAAATAAATATCTTAATGCTTGTAATACACCTTGTATTGCAACACTTATTCCCATAAAAACATAGCCTATTGCCGCGATTCTTGTTGCATTTTCACATACATTAATTAATTCTTCTTCATTATTAGTTATAGAAAATAATAATGATAAAGGTCTAGCAATAATTTCAAATAGAATTGTAATTATTAAAGATACAATAATTGTATTAATGATACCATATTTGATACATTCTTTTGCTCTTATTTTATCATTCATTCCATAATTAAAAGATAATAATGTAATAATAGTATTTGATAGACCAAAACAAGAAAATAATGCGATTTGTTGTATTTTATAATATATACCAAAAGCCCCTACTAGTATAGTTGGATTCTCGTTAGCATTTCCTAATATTACATTCATACCAGCCATCATAATTGATAACATTCCTTGCATTAATGCCGCTGATATACCAATAGAATATATTTTTTTTATGATAGTAATATTTAATTTTAAGTATTTTATATTATTATTAATTTCTTTATTTTTAAAATAATGAAAATACATTGCAATAATCATTGATATAATTTGACCTATAACTGTTGCGTATGCGGCTCCAGCAACTCCCATATTTAATGGATAAATGAAAACATAATCAAGAATAACATTGATAACTGCGCCACTTATTTGAGCAATTGTTGAAAAATGTGTTTTTCCAGTAGATTGTAAAAACCTTTCATAAATGGTAAATCCAATAGATCCTATTGATAAACATGAACAAATTTTAAGATAATCACTTCCCATTTTTATTACTTCTTGGTTCGAAGTAAATAAACTAATGAACCATTTTGAGCAAAATAATCCAAAAATTAAAAAAATTATATAAATAATAATTCCTAAAACAATTCCATTTCCTACAATTTTATTTGCTAATTCTTGATTTTTTTCTCCTAGCGATTTTGATAATAATGTATTTAATCCAACCCCAGTTCCTACACCAATTGCAATAATTAGTATTTGAATTGGGAAAGCATAAGTTAATGCTTCATTTGCTAGTGAACCAATAGATTCAATATTACTTACAAAAATACTATCAATGACATTATATAATGCTTGTAATATCATTGAAATAATCATAGGTAGTCCTAATTCCCAAACTAATTTATTTATTGGTTTAGTTTCCATTTTGTTTTCCATCATTTTTTCTCCTTAAAAAAATGTGTAAATCCAATCAACTGGACTTACACATTTCTGTTACTCGTTTGACAAAGTTATTCTATCAAAATAATTTTTTTATTTCAAATGAAATATTTATAAAGGTTTCTTTTTTATTTGAGAATAATTACGAGGATATTTACTATTAATTTTATTTAGTAATTGAATAAAAATATTAATTCTTGTATCATTTTCAGTTAATAAATTAATTTTTTGGATATCAATTATTTTTGAATTTAATTGCTTTAAAGCATTTGAAGATTCATTTATTTCTTGTTCACCTAATTTACCTTTTAAAGCAACGAATAAACCATTTATTTTTACTAATGGCATTATTATTTCTAATAAAATATTCAATTTCGCTACCGCTCTAGCGGTTGCAATATCAAAATATTCTCTATAATCAATTAAATCTTCACATCTTTTATTAAGAATAGTAACATTTTTTAAATGTAATTGATTAGTAACGGTATTTAAAAAATTACATCTTTTAGTCAATGGTTCAACTAATGTAATAAAACTATTTGGATAGCAAATTGCAAGAACTAAACCTGGAAAACCAGCACCAGAACCAACATCTACAATTTTTTTATTTGTTAAATCTATTTTAAAAGAAAACAATAGCGAATCATAAAAATGTTTTTCATATACTTCATCTTCTTCAGTAATACCAGTTAAATTCATAACCTTATTAGTTTCTACAAGCAAGTTATAGTATTGATTTAATTGATCTAATTGTTCATTATTTAAAACTAGTTTGTTTTCCAAACATTTATTAATAAATTCTTGCTTAGTCATTTTTGTTAACCTTTTTAATATGGATTAATAGTTGTGCTATGTCGCTAGGATTTACTCCAGATATTCTTGAAGCTTGTCCTATTGTTCTTGGATTAACTTCGGCTAATTTACTTCTTGCTTCTAATGCTAAACCAGCAACATTATGGTAATCAATTCCATTTGGAATAAACATATTTTCTAATTTAATTAGTTTTTCGGCTTCTTTTTTTTCTTTTTCAATATAGCCTTCGTATTTAATGATAATTTCTAATTGTTCAATACCAGTTTTAGATAATCCTTCTTCAATAGGAACATATTTTTTTATCATATCAAAAGTAATATTTGGTCTTTTTAATAAACTTGCGGCACTTATTCCACCTTTAAAATTATCCACACCAATTTCTTTCATTTCTTCCACCATTTTTTGATTTCCTGAAAGAATTGTTTTTTCTAAAATTTCTTTATTTTTTCTTATTAACTCCATTTTATTTAAAAATTTATTGTATTTTTCATTAGAAATTAATCCAACCCTATGACCATATTTATATAAACGAATATCTGCATTATCGTGTCGCATTAATAATCTAAATTCTGCACGAGATGATAATAAACGATATGGTTCAAAAGTTCCTTTTGATATTAAATCATCAATCATAACTCCTATATATGCTTCATCCCTTCTTAATATTAAAGGTTCTTCATTTTTGATTTTTAATGCTGCATTAATTCCCGCCATTAAACCTAATCCTGCTGCTTCTTCATATCCAGATGTACCACATATTTGACCAGCACAATATAATCCAGGCCATTTTTTAACCATTAATGTTGCATCAAATTGTGTTGGATAGATGGCATCATATTCAATTGCATAAGCGTATTTTAAAATTTCAGCATTTTCTAAACCATTTAAAGAATGAACCATTTTTTCTTGTATATCTTCTGGCATAGAAGTAGAAAATCCTTGTAAATATATTGAATCAGTATGAATTGATTCTGGTTCTAAGAATAATTGATGTCGTGGTTTATCGCTAAATCTAACAATTTTATCTTCAATTGATGGGCAATATCTTGGACCAACACCAGTAACTAATCCACCATATAAAGCACATTCTTTGATATTATCTTTTATTATTTGATGAGTTTTTTCATTTGTATAAGTTAAATAACATAATATTTGTTTTTCTAATGGTAAAGAATTTTCATTTTCATAAGAAAAACAAAGATTTCCTTCCATACCATATTGGGGAATTAATTTATCATAATCAATTGATGATGCTTTAATTCTTTGGGGAGTACCAGTTTTTAAACGAAATATATTAATTCCCATTTCTTTTAATTTTGGGGATAGTCCGTGTGATGCTTTTTCTCCATCTGGTCCCTTATCATAAGCGTTATGCCCTACTAAAACTACTGATTCCATATAAGTTCCAGTTGTTAATATTACTGCTTTTGAATAGTATTCTTTATTTTGTAATTTTACACCAAAAACAGTGCTTTTATCGTGCAATAAATCAACAACCATTCCTTCAATAATATCTAAGTTTTTTGTATTAAAAGCATATTCTTGCATTATTTTTGGATAATCTAATTTATCTGCTTGCGCTCTTAAACATTGAACACCTGGACCTTTACCAGTATTAAGTAATTTTATTTGTAATGCACCTTTATCAGCACCTTTTGACATCATTCCACCTAAAGCATCAATTTCTCTAACAACAATTCCTTTTGCGGAACCACCAATAGATGGATTACAAGGCATATTAGACATTTTATCAAAGTTAAGGGTAATTAATAATGTTTTACAACCCATATGTGCTGAAGCCATACACGCTTCCATTCCAGCGTGTCCACCACCCACTACGATAACATCATAATCATAATTCATAGATTAACCTATACTTCCTTCCATATCCATTTTTATTAATCTATTTAATTCAACAGCGTATTCCATAGGTAATTCTTTTGAAAATGGTTCAATAAATCCCATAACAATCATTTGAGTTGCTTCATTTTCTGTTAATCCCCTACTCATTAAATAGAATAATTGATCTTCATTAATTTTTGAAACAGTTGCTTCGTGTTCCAAAAAAGATGAATTATTTAATACTTCATTCGTTGGTATTGTATCTGATGAAGAATAATCATCTAAAATTAATGTATCACATTCAATATGAGATTTTGAATTAATAGCATTTGGTCCAATTAAAACTCGACCACGATAGTTTGCAACGCCACCATGTTTTACAATTGATTTTGAAATAATATTACTTGTTGTATTAGGGGCAGTGTGAATCATTTTTGCTCCAGCATCTTGATATTGATTTTTATCAGCAACAGCGATAGAAATACAAGTTCCCTTTGCACCATCTCCAGCAAGAACACAACAAGGATATTTCATATTAGTTTGTGAACCAATATTACCATCAATCCATTCCATCAATCCATTTTCTTTTACTAATGCTCTTTTGGTAACTAAATTTACAATATTATCAGACCAGTTTTGAATTGTTGAATAACGACACTTACCACCTTTTTCAACAATTATTTCAACAACTGCTGCGTGTAATGATTCCATAGAATATGTTGGCGCAGTACAACCTTCAACATAATGAACATCTGCACCTTCATCAACGATAATTAATGTTCTTTCAAATTGTCCCATTTTTTCATTATTGATTCTAAAATATGATTGTAAAGGCTTTTCTAATTTTACACCTTTAGGA
>CAZOAE010000061.1:0-5566 GCA_964577725.1 uncultured Erysipelotrichaceae bacterium
TATTAAAAGTAAAATAATTACCTTCTCCAAGAAACAAATTAAGTAAAATTAAACCTAAAAATAAAAGACCACATATTAAAGCGCCAATAATACTTTTTTTATCACTTTTACCTTTAATATTTTGATAAAAAGAAGGTAAACTACCAAGTAATAAGCCAGCGAATAAACATATTGTTACTAATGGATAATAAATTAATCCCCATGAAACAATAAATAAAGAACAAGCACCTATTACTATTCCAATTAAATATGGAATCAATGTAATAATTGATTTTTTAAAATGGACTCTTATTCCGCTTATTGCTTCAATAATCTCATCATAACAGCCCGCAATACACGCAATAGTTCCCCCAGAAAATCCAGGAATAATTGCCGCAATACCAATTAAAATGCCTTTTAAAATTTTAGTTAAATAATTCATAATCTTTTCCCTTTATAAAAATATTATATTATAGTAAAACTATAATAAAAACTCATTTTTTAATAAAATTACCATTTCTACCAATAATAAAATTATAGGAGATAATAATGACTAACTTAAAATGCCACGAATTTAACTGTAAATTCAACAACTGTACACATTGTACAAAAGATAATTTATTAATATCAATTGATGCTTATTGTAAAGATTACAAAAAAAGAAACGATAACACATCATTTGAATTTAGTACCGAAGGAAAATTATCATTGAAACAAGATATTCACACTATTAACTGCAATAAAACAAGTTGCTTAAACAATATAAGTGGAGAATGTGGTGCTTCATACATTCGAATAGACAAATTTACCTACGGCGCTAAATGTTGCCAAGTTAGAGAAAAATAATTAACTTTTAAAAATACCCTTGTAAGGAAGGGATTTGTTGGTTTAAAATTTAAATGTTGATTTATCTATATCTTTTTTATTAAGATATAGATTTTTTTCATCTAAATATTAGATAGATGATTAATAGAATAATAGTAAGAATAACTAAATATTCCATTTCTACCTTTCCAACCAACAAAACTCCCTTACAAAGGTTTAATGTTAGGAACATAAACTTCTGTTCCTTCCTGAAGAGAAATAATTATCCCTTCACTTATACATTTGCAATTTTTTTAACTTTTGTTTAAATTTTTTAATAATTTCTAAAAAAAATTTATAATTACTAGAAAAATAATTAATTTACAAAAATACCCTTGCAAGGAAGGCATTTGTTAGTTTAAAATTTAAATGATTTTATTGTCTATATCTTTTTTATGAAGATATAGATTTTTTTTCATCTAAATATTAGATAGATGATTAATAGAATAATAGTAAGAATAACTAAATATTCCATAATACCCTTTCTAACTAACTCATTTTCCTTGCAAAGGTTTAATGCTAGGAACATAAACTTCTGTTCCTTCCTGAAGAGAAAAAATTATCCCTTCACTTATTACATTTGCAATTTTTTTAACTTTTGTTTAAATTTTTTAATAATTTTTTTATTTTTCATTAATCCCATTAATAATTTCTAAAACAAATAACAAATTATTTAATGTATTATTATTCTTTTTTACTTTAATAACAAATCTTTTTTCTTTTATTAAAACAAATAAATCATTCATTATTGAACTCAATTTATTTGATAAAAAACTTGCCATTCCATTTTTAGATGATAATTGTTGATTTAAAACAATAACTATATTCTCATCTTCATATACTGAATAAATATTTTCACATGATGACAATATATCAATTTTTCTTTTTAATAATAATTTTTCAACTTCACTTGGTAATCTACCATATATATCTTTTATTTTTCTTCTTAAAATTTCTATTGAAGATAAATTATTACACGCTTCAATTTCTTGATAAAGTTGAATTTTATCAACATCAACAGCGTATGAAGAAGGAATATATCCACCGATAGTAATATTCGTTGATTTTATTTTCTTTTCATTTTCTTTAATTCCTTTTTTATCATTAATAACTTCATTAAGAATACTAACATACATATCTAAACCGACATTATCAATAAATCCAGATTGTTTTGATCCTAAAATATCTCCAGCACCCCTTATAGATAAATCTTTTTGAGCAATTTTATATCCAGAACCTAATTCAGTAAACTTCTTAATCGCCGATAATCTTTCACTAGCAATTTCAGTTAATTCCTTATTAGGATTAAAAAATAAATACGCATACGCTACCCTATTAGAACGCCCAACACGCCCTTTAATTTGATATAATTGTGATAAACCAAACTTATCAGCGTCTTCAATAATAATCGTATTAGCGTTAGGAATATCTAAACCAGATTCAACAATTGATGTACATACTAAAATATCAATATTACCTAAATAGAATTCAACCATAATATAATCAATATCTTCTCTATCCATCTTAGAATGAACAACACCAACTTTTGCATTTGGAAGAATTGCTTGTATCTTTTTTGCTTTATTATAAATAGTCGCAATAGTATTATGTAAATAAAAAACTTGACCACCACGAGATAACTCTCTAGCAATAACTTCCTTTATTAATCGTTCATTATATTCATTAACATAAGTTTGTATTGGCATTCTATTCACTGGTGCAGTTTGTAATTGAGAAAAATTCCTAATACCTAATAAAGACATTTGTAAAGTTCTTGGGATTGGTGTTGCACTTAAAGTTAAAACATCAACATTTTTCGTTAACTCTTTAATTCTTTCTTTATGTTCAACACCAAACTTTTGTTCTTCATCAACTATTAATAACCCTAAATCATTAAACTCAATATCATTAGATAAAATTCTATGAGTTCCAATGATTAAATGAATCTTATTTTCTTTAATTTCTTTAATATACTTATTTTGTTGAGATAAAGGAACAAAACGAGAAAATAAAGCAATCTTAACATCAAAAAGAGAAAACCTAGATGTAGCAACATCATAATGTTGCTTTGCTAAAATAGTCGTAGGACATAATAAACAAACTTGCTTACCAGATAAAATCGCTTTAAAAGCCGCGCGAAAAGCAACTTCCGTTTTACCAAAACCAACATCACCACACAATAACCTATCCATAGGAATAGGCTTTTCCATATCTAATTTAATCTCATCAATCGCCTTTTTTTGATCTCTAGTTAATGGATATGGAAAAAAAGATTCAAATTCTTCTTGAAACTCATCATCTTCTTTAAAACTATATCCAACAATAGATTCTCTTTCAGCATATAAATTAATTAATCTTTCAGCCAAAAAATTAACTTGATTCTTAATCTTTTCTTTAACATTTGACCAATCTTTCCCACCTAATTTCGATAATCTAGGGACACTACCTTCACGAGAAACATACTTTCTAATTCGAGAAAACTTCTGTAAAGGAATATATAAAAATTGATCATTTGCATATAACACTTTCAAATAATCACTAACAACATTATTTGCCTTTAAAGTAACTATTCCTTGATATTGTCCTATCCCATTTTCTTCATGAACAACATAATCACCTATTTCTAATTCTTCAAAAGTATTCAAAACAACTGCTTTTTTATATCGAGAAGAAAAAATTGTTAAACTTTGTTTATAATTAAATATTTCTTTCTTTGATAAAAATAATATCTTTCGTTCTTCAAAAATAAAACCAACCTTTAAATCAAAACAATATAAATTAACATCATCAATCAATAAATTATCATTAACAACACTAAATGAAACATCATTACTAATTAAAAAATCTTTATACTTTTCAAAATTGTCTTTTAAACAAATAACAATTTTATACCCCAACTCCTTATAATCATTAATAACTTTTAATGAACTCAAAATATTATTAGAATAAAAAGGAATCTGTTTTAAACTAACTCCATTAATATTATCCTTTTGATAAGAATAAGTATAAATTAAATTATTAATTCTTAAAGAAGAAAATTCAATATTAATCTCACTATCATTTAAAGATAAACCACTTGAAAACAATTCACTAATAACACCTAAATCTTCATTATCCTTAAACTCCACGAACTGATCAAATTCATCTTTTTGATATATAAAAGAAATATCTGGCTTAAAATAATCAAAAATCGAATATATTTCTCTTTGGAAAAAATGATACAAAGAATAATAATTCTCATCATAACCATTCTTAATATTCTCTAAAGCATAATTAACTTTTTCTATCAATTTTTCTTTCATAGAAATAGATAATAACTTACTATCATCTTTTAACTTCTTTAAAATATTATCTTTACCAAACTCATAATCATCAATAAATAAATCAGTCGCTGGAAATATTTTAAAACTATCCTTTTCACATATTGATATTTGACTTTCAATATCAAATAAACGGATACTTTCAACTTCATCATCAAAAAACTCTATTCTTAAAGGCTTTTCTTCATTGATTGGAAAAACATCTAAAATATCTCCCCTTAAAGCAAACTGTAAAGATTGATCAATCTTATTAACACGAGTAAAACCCATATTAACTAATTTATTTACTAAACCTAAAACATTATACTCTTTCCCCTTTTCAATAAATAAAGTATTATCTTTATAAACATTAGGACTAGGTAAATATCTTCGACAAGAAGCATAATGCAAAACTAATATCTTCTTACTAGAAGAAAAACATTTATCCATTACATAAAGTCGTTGTGCTAAAACTTCCTTTGAATAACTATAACTATTTTGATGTATTATCTCATCAACTGGAAATAATAAACAACTATCTTCCCCAACAATATTAGATATTTGCTCATAAATACTTTGAGCCGAATACAAAGAAGAAGTAATAACTACAATATTCTTATTCTCTTTTAAAAATAAATAACTAACTTGATAACAAAAGGAAATACAATTAGGGGCAAAATACTCTTTACCTTCTTCAAAAGAAACATCATTACCCAAAAAAATTGTATCTAAAATACCTTTCATCTATTATACCTACTCATAACATAATTAAAATCATGCTTAATAAATTCTTCAATAATCATTACAGCTTTATCTTGAATATTACTAATTAAACTCCACTCTTCCTTACTAGGAACACCTAAAACATAATCAATAAAAGGAACAGAAGGTCTACCAATACCAATCTTAATTCTCTTAATATCTTCAGTATTCATCATTTGAATAATTGACTGCATACCCTTTTGTCCACCAGAAGAACCATTCATCTTAATCCTTAACTTTCCCACTGGAGTATCCATATCATCATATATAACAACAATATTACTAACATCAACCTTAAAAAAATGAGCAATTTCCATTACCGCTTGCCCAGACAAATTCATAAATGTATAAGGCTTACAAATAATAACATCTTCATTATTAAACTTTGTCTTAATATAACCGCTGTGAAAAGACTCTTTCAATGAAGAAATATTCCACTTTTCACACAATTTATCAATAACTTGAAATCCCATATTATGTCTAGTATTTTTATATTCATTACCAGGATTTCCTAAACCAACAATTAAATACATAACTATTACCAATCAATATTATACTCTAAATTCACTTTTTTTCTATTTATTCTTTAAACAAAAATAAATAACATAAAAAGGGGCTGTGAAAAAACTTAATTTTAAAAATTAAGGACTTCACAGTTCTTT
>CAZOAE010000062.1:0-5548 GCA_964577725.1 uncultured Erysipelotrichaceae bacterium
ACAATTAATCTTGATTATCGTTCTTTTGTTCATCATTTTGAATGTGGGGTATGGCTATATAAAACTTCATCAATAGAAGATATGAAAAAAGATTTTTGTAATTTAGTAGAAAATGAAACAATAAAGATAGATGAAACTAATTCAAAATTAAATAAAGTTGAAAAATTAATTAAAAACCTACTTAGATTGTTTTCTCCACTATTTTAATGTTTAAAAATTATAAAAATTTATATATTATTAATAAAGGTGATGATATGAAAGTTTATAGTTCATTAATTGATTTAATTGGTAATACTCCATTAATTGAATTAAAAAATATTGAAAAAAAATATAAATTAAAATCAAAATTATTTGCAAAAGTTGAAATGTTTAATCCAACTGGTTCAATAAAATCAAGAATTGCTAAAAATATGATTTATAATGCTTTAGAAAAGAAAATAATTAATAAAGATACAGTTATTATCGAACCAACATCTGGAAATACTGGAATTGCTCTAGCGTGTATTTGTGCTAGTTTAAAAATGAGATTTATTGCTGTTATGCCAGAGTCTATGTCAATAGAAAGAAGAAAATTAATCTCTTGTTATGGTGGAGAAATTGTTTTAACTCCATCAAAAGATGGAATGAATGGAAGTGTTGAAAAATCTTTAGAATTAGCCAAAGAATATAAAAATTCTTTTATTCCTTCTCAATTTGATAATTTAGATAATCCATCAACTCATTATTTATCAACTGGAAAAGAAATTTATAATGATTTAGATGGTAATGTTGATATTATTGTTGCTTGTATTGGTACTGGTGGAACATTAACTGGAATAAGTAAATATTTAAAAGAAAAAAAAGATATTATTTCAATTGGTGTTGAACCATTATCTTCTCCATTAATAAATAAAGGTTATTCTAATAAACATAAAATTCAAGGAATAGGTGCTAATTTTATTCCTAAAACACTTGATTTAAGTTTTATTGATAGAGTAGATATGATTAGTGATGATGATAGTATTATTTACGCTCGTGAATTAGCAAAAGAAGAAGGGTTATTTGTTGGCTTTTCTTCTGGGGCAGCATATAAATGTGCTTTAGATGAAGCGATAAAAAATGAAAATAAAAATATCGTAGTTATATTTCCTGATACAGGAGAAAGATATTTATCAACGGAGTTAATTGAATATGATGATGCCATGTAGAAAAAATATTATAAAAATTGTTAATAAATTATATGATTTGGTATTTCCAAAATCATATTCTTGTCAAGATATTGTTAATATTGATGATGAAATTATTATCGTTTTAAAACAAGAAATTGAAAAAGCAATATTATTTTCAAAGATTAATAAAAATACTGATGAAATTATTGATGAATTTATGAAAAATATTCCTAATATTGTTAATATTTTACATAAAGATGTTAAAGCCTTTTATGAAGGTGATCCAGCGGCATTTGATGAATATGAAATTATTTATGCATATCCTGGAATTAAAGCAATAACAATTCATAGATTTGCTCATTTATTATATAAATTAGATGTTCCATATATCCCTAGAATAATGGCTGAATACGCTCATTCAAGAACTGGAATAGATATTAATCCAGGTGCGGAAATTGGAGAATCATTTTTTATTGATCATGGTACTGGTGTTGTAATTGGAGAAACAACTATTATTGGAAATAATGTTAGAATATATCAAGGTGTAACATTAGGTGCTTTATCTTTAGGTAGGGGTAATCAATTAAAAGGAACAAAAAGACACCCAACTATTGGAAATAATGTTATTATTTATTCTGGTGCTTCTATTTTAGGGGGAAATACAATTATTGGTGATAACGTGACTATTGGTTCAAATGCTTATATTACTGAAAGTATTGAATCAAATCATATTGTTCGTTTAAAAAGTATGGATTTAGAAATTAATAAAAAGTTAAATAATAATAAAAAATAATTTTAATTCGTACTATAATCTTTATATAAGGAGTTTTTTATCAATGAAAAAATATTTAATTATACTAATAGGATTATTAACTTTAACTTCTTGTGATTCTACATTAGGTGGCTTAATCTTTAATTCTTCATTAAATGGTAATTCATCAAGTGATAATTCATTTACTAGTGATTCTACCACAAGTAATAATTTATCAAGTGGTAACAATGTATCAAGTAGTCATACTAATCCTTCAATTTCAATATCTCAAGAAGAAGGAAAAAATTATTATAAAGCAAGTAATTTAAGATATACTTTAAGAGATGTTAATAGTCAAATAGGTTGGGTAACTTCTAATTCAATAAATGAACAAAAATTATTAATTGTTCCAGTTGATTTATCTGATTATGCTGGTAAAAGTACTGGCTGGACTAGTGGAAAATTGCAAATGTTAGAAACGGCATTTTTTGGTGATAGTAGTGAAACAACATTTGAATCAGTAAAAGAATATTTTTATAAATCAAGTTATGGTAGATTAACAATAAGTGGTGAAGTGACTAGTGTTTATACTGCACCATATTCATATAGTAAAGTTAAGAATAGTGATGAAACTATTGTTGATGATATTGCAAGTAAATATTATACTTCAGCAAGTAAAGAATTATTAAAAAAATATGATACTGATAATGATGGATATGTAGATAATTGTTTATTTATTTATTCTAATGCGTATGATGGAAATAATTTTTGGGCTTGGTGTACTTATAAATATCCAGTAGATGATCCTAATTATACAAAACCTAATATTAATAATTATATGTGGGCAAGTTATGATTTTATGAATGATTCATATTATAATAACTATAATAAAAATAAAATTGAAACTCATACTTATATTCATGAACTTGGACATATGTTAGGTCTTGATGACTACTATTGTTATGATGAAAATTATGCTTGGGATTCTGCAGGCAAATTAGATATGCAATCATATAATGTTGGTGATCATAATGCTTTTTCAAAAATGGCACTTGGTTGGATTGATCCTTATGTAGTTACTGTTCTTGTGAAATTAATTTAAAAACATCTGCAAAATATCCAGAAGCAATTTTAATTAATAATAATTGGAATGGTTCGGCTTTTGATGAATATATTTTAATTGAATATTATACACCAACTGGATTAAATAAAATTGATGCTGAAAATGCTTTTACACAAGGAAATAAACTATATGATTATAATGGATTAAGAATTTATCATGTTGATGCTAGATTAGTAAGAACATCTGTTAGTAGCAGTGGAAATCTTGCTGCTTCTAGTAATTATGTAGATGAAATTAAAGATGATAATAATTATTATGTAGTTGGAGCATCAAATTCTTATTCATATTCAAATTTAAAAAGTGCATATGCAAAAAAATATCGTTTACTACATTTGCTTGATCAAGGTGGGAATAACTCCTTAAGTGATGGTTATGGTGGAAATGTTTATACATCTAGTGCATTATGGACTGGTAGTAAAGAATTTAATCCAACTTCATTATTCTTTGCAAATGGTAAAAAGTTTAATGATGGAATAGAAATTGGTTATAGCGTTTCAGTTTCAAATTTAACTGATGAAGATTGTACTGTAACAATTACTAAAACAAATTAATTAGATAGAAAAATTGGTATTAAAAAAGGGACTATTGTGTATATTAACTAGTCCCTTTTAAATTATTAACTTATTTTGTTAAGAATACTTTATATGCTAGATATGTTTCGTAAACATCTGCTTTTGCAACAATTTCCATTGGTGCGTGCATATTGAATACACTTACTCCAGCATCAAGAACGTTCATATTGTAGTTACCAAGAATGTAAGCGATTGTTCCCCCACCACCTTGATCAACTTTACCTAATTCTGCAGTTTGATAATGAATTTTTTCTTCATCAAGAATATTTCTTATCCAAGCAAGATATTCTGGATTAGCATCATTAGAACCAGATTTACCCCTTGAACCAGTGTATTTATTAAATACGATACCATTATTGAAATATGCGGCATTTTTTGGATCATTAACTGATGCGAATAATGGATCAAAACCAGCAGATACATCACTTGAAAGCATTTTAGAATTTGTTAATGTCTTTTTTAAATCGATATATGAATGGTATCCCATAGCATCAAGTAAATACGCAATAGTGTCTTCAAAGAATTTTGATTGAGCCCCAGTAGCGCCTACTGAACCAATTTCTTCTTTATCCACTAAAATACAGCAAGCAGTTTCTTCATTATCTTCAATATCAAGAATTGCTTTTAATGAAGTGAAGGCACATACTCTATCATCGTGACCATATCCTGCAATCATTGAACGATCTAGTCCGTAATCTCTTGCTTTACCAGATGGGACAACTTCAATTTCAGCAGAAACAAAATCTTCTTCTTCAAAGTTATATTTTTCTTTTAATAATTTTAAAATATTTCCTTTAACACATTCTTTTTCTTCACTATTTAAAGGGATTGAACCGATTGTTAAATCTAAATCTTCTCCTTCAATAATTTTTGAACCAGTTTTTTGAAGTTGATCTTGAGATAAATGAATTAATAAATCAGATATACCTACAACTGGATCATTTTCATCTTCTCCAATACAAATATTAATTGTAGAACCATCTTTTTTACAAACAACACCATATAATGCAAGTGGTATTGTAACCCATTGATATTTTTTAATTCCACCATAGTAGTGTGTATCTAATAAAGCAAAATCATTTTTTTCATAAAGTGGATTTTGTTTTAAGTCTAATCTAGGAGAATCAATATGCGCTCCTAAAATTCTTAATCCTTCTATTAAAGGTTTTTTACCAATTTTAAATAAAACTATATTTTTATTCTTATTGATTGAATATAGTTTATCGCCAGGTAATATTGGCGTTTTGTTTGCGATAACTTCTTCAAGAGATTTAAAACCATTTTTTTCTGCTTCTTGTAAAGAAAGTGTTACGCATAATCTTTCTGTTTTACCAACGGAAATAAAATTTTTGTATTCTTCACAAAATTTATTCATTAAATCAATTTTTTCTTGTGAACAATATTTATAAATATTTTTTGTATACATATAATCACCTCATTTTTATCTTATAGATAAAAAAGATTATTTACAAGTTAATCAATATTTATTTAAAAAAAACTATTAGGCTTATATTCAGTAAAGATACTGAAAAAAATTATTGTTAAAATCATTAATAAGAAAGATATTTTGTTAAATTCTAAATTATTCGAATATTTTTCTAATTTTAAAGAAATAATATATCCAATTAATACGAAAATATAATATGAAGAAATATCTATTAATGGGATAGATGTATTGTTATTAAAGTATTTATAAGTATAAAAAAATATGGTTAATAGTATACAACAAAAAATTGAACTAATATTTCTTATTAATGTTAAAGAAAAATTTTTATTTTTTATATACCCTTCAAATAAACTAACAAAAATCATAGGGTAATATATTAATTTTAAATGTTCAAAGCAAGATTCATTAATACTTACAAATGGTTTTAATAGGAAAAAATTATTTGTTAATTCATATAAAAAATGAGATATAGTTCCTAATATTACACATACTATATAACTAATAATT
>CAZOAE010000063.1:0-5517 GCA_964577725.1 uncultured Erysipelotrichaceae bacterium
TGGTTTTTCTTCTTTAGAATTAACTTGTTATAAAGAAGAATTAAAAGATTATTTCCCTTTTTTTGTTGATAAGGAAGAAAATTGTTTTTATCAAGATTGTTTACATATAAATGAACCAAAATGTAGTATTCAAAAATTAGTTGGAAGTGGTATAATTAGTTTAGAGCATTATGAAAATTATAAACAAATTTGTAATGAATTAATTTTTAGAAAGGATAGATTTAAAAAATGATTAAAGTATCTGCATCACTTCTCGCTGCGAATAAAGATGATATTATAAACGAAGTAATAAAATTAGAAAAAAATAATGTTGATGTTGTTCATTTTGATGTTATGGATAACATATTTGTTAATAATACTTCTTTTTTAGATGATACTTTTCATAAAATAAGAAAATATACTTCTTTACCATTTGAAATTCATTTAATGGTCAAAGATCCTTTAAATTATCTTGATAAATATGATTTTTCTAATGAAGATATTATTATTGTTCACTATGAATGTTTTTCTTCTAATGATGAAATTATTGATTGTTTAAAAAAAATAAAAATAAAGCATAAAGTAGGTTTATGTATTAAACCAAAGACAGATGTAAAAGTGTTAGATGAATTTTTGAAATATTTAGATTATGTTTTAATTATGTCTGTTGAGCCTGGTTTTGGTGGACAAAAATTTATGGAAAGTGCTTTAAATAAAATTGAATATTTAAGTAAAGTAAAGAATAAATATCATTTTGTGATTGAAGTTGATGGTGGTATTGATAATTGTACTTCTAAATTATGTATTGAAAAAGGAATTGATATTTTAGTATCTGGTTCATTTTTATTTAAAGGTAATATGTTAGAAAAGGTGGAATCAATAAAATGCGAAAAGTAGTAATTGTAACTTCGTACGCTACTAAAACAAGCATTATGAAGTATTCAAAAATACCTTTAATTGGAGTTGAAAAAGGGATTGAATTAATTGCAAAATGTAATTTACCAGTTGCTCTTGGTTTAGGTGATTTTGATACGCTTGATTATCAAGTTGCTTTAAAATATTTAAAGCCTAATCAAATTATTAGATTAGATCCCCATAAAGAAATGTCTGATGCTGAAGCGGTAGTTAATTATATGCAAAAGTTAGGATTTGATGAAATGATTATTTTATCTTCTTTGAAAGCAAGATATGATTATGTTCATTCTTTACTTTTATTAACAAAAAAATATCCTAATTGTAAGATTTATATTGAAGATGACAATAATTTTATTACTTATTATGGAAAAGGTAATCATATTATTCAAAAACAAGATTATCGTTATTTAGGCTTTTTTGGCTTTCCAGAAGCAGTTATTAGTTTAGATAATTCAGCTTATAAAATTAAAAAACAAAAGATTAAATTTACTGATTCAAAAGTAATTAGAAATGATATATTAGAAAGAATTGCTCAAATTGATGTTTATAAAGGTGGGGTTTTAGTAGTTCAATCAAAGGAGAAATCATATGAATAAAATAGTAATGTCTTTTTTGGTTTTATTTTTATTCGTTATTTTAATTACTATTGGTGTTTCTAATTATAATACTAGAACAGTATTAGATGATGATAAACAATCATTTTCTTTTTTGAATCAATTTCCTTATGAAATGCAAGATAATGTTACAATGAAGTTAAACTTTTTAGTTAGAGTTATTGCTTCATTATTCGGTGCTTTTGTTGCTTGTTATGGTTTTTATTTCTTTTTAATTGATGGTAGTTATCATAAGACTTTACCAGAATATATATCATCTTGTTTATTTTTAATTATTGGTATTTCTATATTTTTACAATTTGTTATTTCATTAAAAAATTATAATTTACATTTAATTTGTTCTTCTTTATGTTTTTCATTCACTGTCATTAATTATGTTATCTGTGGAATATTTATATTAAATGAAGATAGATATTCTAACGCTTTAGCGTATATTTTATTTGTTGTTGCTTTTGTGTTATTGGTTTTATTATTAGTAACACCATTAAAAAGATGGGGTTATTTAGAAAAAGAAGAAGTAGATGGAACTGTAAGATATTATAGAAAGAAGTTATCTATTTTACCATTTATGGAATGGATATTTATTTTAAGTAATGTTTTACTTATTTTAATGTTAGGTATTTTTTAAAAATAAGTTTCAATGTTTTTGGCGTAATAAGTGGCGCAATAAATGGCGTAAATAGAGATGAACTTGAGTTAAAAGAAAAAAATGTTCTTTTTGAGATTGAAAAGAATCCAAGTTTATCCGCTAAAAGTATAAGTGAGATTTTAAAAATGCCTTTTAGAAGTACGCAAAGATATATTTTTAATTTACGAGAAAAAGGCTTTATTGAAAGAGTTGGTTCGAATAAAAATGGTCATTGGAAGATTATAAAATAATTATTTATTATTTAAAATTTGAATAATCTTATGCTTTTGCTAATACTAAATTAGTACATTTAATTTTTTTGTCAAATGTAAACGGATTTTATTTTGGCAAGTTACTCTATATTTAATAATTTTTATCGAAATATTGGTTTACTTGACATACAAAATTAATGTAATATAATGTAAATATGCAAAAGGTAATTAATAACTCTCAACAGAGTTTTTCGATAAATTTCAAATTGATTAATAAGATACTAAGGGTACTTAGTATTATTTTTGCATTTATTGTTTTTTGGAGAGTTTTAGGAAAAGATTATTTTGGTGATAGTGCTTACGCTATGGATCAAGTTTCTTCTAGTGAGATTGCTAGAAGGATTATCGCTACCATTAGATTAATGAATAATGGTTTATCAATTGCGGTTATTGTTTCTCCATTTTTTAATATTAAAGCATTAAAAAGAATAGTTAGATATATCGGCCCAATACTTTTTATTGTTAATTTAATGTTTGCTAAAGATTTAATTTATGCTTGTATTGGTCCAAATGTTGTTGATGGAATTGATACTTATTTTATGTCAGTTCAATTTTATCTTGAATTAGTATTTTTGTTTATAATTATTGTAATTAATTGGTTTTCTTATTTTTGTTTTGAAAAAGAAAAACTAACTAATAAGGAAAGAATAAAGAGTTTGTATTTTGTGATTGTTTTTATTTTACTATGTATTGCAAATGCACCTTTATCAACATATATAGCGTATTTTGGACCATCTAAGGTTTGGGCTTTGGATTTTCATTATAGTCATAGGTATTTAATTTATTTAACATTTATTATTCCTTTTTATATGATGTTTAGATTAAGAAATAAAGAATATGAAATTAGATATTGCACTTTATTATCAATGGCAATATCAACATTTTATTGTTATTTTTCTTATTTTGAGTTTTCAACTTATACTAAAATGACTGCTTTACCACTTCATTTATGTAATACTGCAGTTATTATTATGTTAATAGCAATGGTTTTTAGAAATAAGCCTTGTTTTTATTTTAATTATTTAATTAATATACTTGGGGCAATGTTTGCTATTTTAATGCCAGATACTAAGGGAGATTTATTTTATGCTTCTAATATTCATTTTTGGCATAATCATATTATGATTGTTATTATTCCGTTATTAGGGATTGGTTTAAAATTGTTTTCTCGACCAACATTTAAAATGGTTGTGTACTCAATTTGTATTTTTTCAATTTATTTTTTCTCTGTTGCATTTATAGATGCTTATGTAGGAGATTCAGTTAATTATTTCTTTTTAAATAGTGATAAAATAGCGTCTTTTGTTAAGTTTTTAATTCCAATTAGAAATAATTATCAATTAGTAATTCATGCTTTTGGGAAAGATATGACAATTTATACTATATATTGGTTAATTATTTATTTTGGTTATTGTGGTTTAGCATTTGGAACTTGGTTCTTGTTCACATTCTTTTATAAAATAAGTGATCATCATTACGATATATATATAAAAATGAAGAAGATTAGGTTATTTGAAAAAGAAAAGAAAGAAATTAGAAGAAAAATAAAATTAGGTTTATTAGAAGAAAGTGGTGATAATACAATGATTGAAATTGAACATTTTACTAAAATTTATGGTAAAGAAAAGAAAAAAGCAGTTGATGATTTTTCTTTAACAATTAATGAAGGAGAAATTTTTGGCTTTTTAGGTCATAATGGCGCTGGAAAGTCAACTCTTATTAAATGTTTAATTGGGGTTCAACCAATAACTGAAGGTAGTATTAAAGTTTTTGGTAATGATATTAGTAAAGATCCTTTAAAAACGAAGTTATTAATTGGTTATGTTCCAGATAATCACGCAGTATATGAAGGTTTAACTGGCCGTGAATATGTTAATTATATTGCTGATTTATATTTAGTGTCTACTGAAGATAGAATTGCTAGATTAGATAAATACTCTAAAATATTTGAAATTGAATCTGCGTTAGATAAACCAATAAAGAGTTATTCTCATGGTATGAAGCAAAAAATTACGATTATCGCTGCATTAATTCATAATCCAAAGGTATGGGTTTTAGATGAACCATTAACTGGATTAGATCCAACTAGTTGTTATCAAATAAAAGAATGTATGAAAGAACACGCAAGAAATGGTAATATTGTTTTCTTTTCAAGTCATGTAATTGATGTTGTAGAAAATGTATGTACTAGAATTGGGGTTATTTCTCATGGTAAGTTGAAGTGTACTTATTCTTTAGATGAACTAAAAAAAGAAAATATTAAATTAGAAGATATTTATTTAAAATATGTTCAAAACGCTAATAGAGATTAAATATTATGAAGGAATTTTGTAAAAAGAATATTATTTTGTTAGTTTTAATTGGGGCATTGATTATTTTAATCAGTGGATCTATTTTGAGTTTGCTTATTAATAATTTTATTAATTTAAGTTTATTATTTGCTGTTGGAACTATTTTAATTATTGTTTTATTTCTTTATTTCATTATTAAAAAAGGCATTATTAATAAATTAAATAAGATATTTAATGTATTTACTAATAAATTAAAATTGTTAAAGAGAAAATTAATTAGTAAAAATAAAGTATTAAATCGTATAGATATTATTACTTCAATGCAAATTAATAATTCTAAGTCTTTATCTAAGAAGAATAATAATAAATTTTTAAGTTTTATTATTAGAATTATCATATTTATTTTAACTATTATTGGATTAAAGTATGCGATTAGTTATTTTCAAATATACGCTTTTGTTGCTTTTAATTATGCTTTATTAGCGGCGGTAATTATAATGTTTATTATTTTATCGGTTTTTGAAACATCTAGTGATTTTGTTAATACTATTTATAAAGGCAAAGATAATAGTTTATTATTGTCTTATCCAGTTAAACCAAGTGAAGTATTTGCTTCGAAGTTAATTGTTAGATATATTTTAGAATTAAAAAAAGTTTTATCATTTGTTTTACCATTATTAATTGCGTTTTATTTAGAAAAGAATTTAACATATAGTTTAAATGCAATATATTTTGTTAAATCAATTTATGTTATTATTTTAATTCCATTATTTATTGTTTTAATTTCCGCAATATTATCTGCTTTACTTGCTGTAATA
>CAZOAE010000064.1:0-5493 GCA_964577725.1 uncultured Erysipelotrichaceae bacterium
AAATAATGGTTAAAATGTAATAAGAATCATACTGTTTATTTAAAAATTGTGAAAAAATTAAAAAAATATTGTAAACGCTTACAATTATGTTTAAAATTTCAAGTATAGTTGATAAAGAAAGGGATATTATGAAAAAAAATAAATTATTTTTATTATTACCAGTATTGTTAGTTGCGTGTAATGAAATATCTACACCTTCAATATCAACACCTATTTCAACATCTTATAGTTCTAGTAAAACAACTATAAGCGTAAGTATTACTGATGATACATCTAGTACTTCAAGTGATACATCATCTAACACAAGCGAAAGCATAACTAGTGATAGTGGAGATTCTTTTTCTACTTCAAGTAATGAAGAATTGGGGAATTCTTTAAGTACTACAGAAGAAGAATCATCAACTAGTACCTCAAATAATTCAACTGGTATAGAAGATGTAAATTCAAGTACTACAGAAGATACAAATTCTGGTTCAAATGAAGAAGATAGTTCAAATTCAAATGATGATAATAATAAACCTAGTGAAGAAATTGAATTTTATTCTTTAATTGGATATGTAATTGAGTATGTATCTAGTAAAGAAGGAACTTATTTAAAAGGGCAAGAAGTAGGATTATATAGAATTGAACAAGATGAAACTAGTGGAGAAATTACAGAAAGTTATGTTGCTACATCTACAACTGATGAAGATGGTAAGTATGTTTTTGATAATATTTCTAAGGGGGAATATGTCATCTTGTTAGCGGGCATTTTACCTAGTGATCAATGGACACCAAGTATTAGTGAATTAAAAGTTTCGGTAGGGGGGGAAATAGTCAAACTATTGAAATTCCTAATCCATTAACATTTATTAAGGATGGTTTTTCAACGGGTGATTTGCATTAAAACCTATAATTTAGGTCAATATATAAGGGAGTTGATAAACTCCTTTTTTGTTGAATAAAAATAATAAAAATTGTATAGTATAATTTATGAAAATGGATATTAAAAAGTATTTATTGTTAATTATTCAAACTATTATATGTGGCATACTTATAGGTTTAGTTATAGGTGTATTTCAAGTATGTGTTTTTTATCTTGCTAAATTTTCTCAATATATGTATACGAATGAATCAATTTTATTAGTTTTAGTGATGGTTGTTATTGGTATTGGTTTATCATTTGTTCATAATTTATTAATGAAATATAATCCAAATATTGGTAGTTCAAGTGTTGCTTATATTGAATTAGGAATAAGGGGTAAAAGAGAAATTGATTGGAAAAAAGAAATAGTTTTAGTTTTTATTAATTCTTGTATTTCAATTTTAGTTGGGCTTCCTTTAGGAAGTGAAGGTCCATCTGTGGTTATGGGTGGTAAAATTTCTAAAATGACTCAAGATATAAGTAAAATTGAAGATAATGATTCTATCGCTATTGGCTGTGGAACTGGATTTGGGTGTGCTTTTTTATCTCCTATTGCTGGTATATGTTATATTTTTGAAGAGTCACTTCATAAATTTAATCCTAGTTTGTTATTTAGATCTATTTTAATGATGTTTTCAGCGTATTTTACTTCTAGTTTAGTTAATAAGCATCATCAATTATCTATTATAAATGTTGAAATTCCAAAATTAGATGAATATTATATTTTCATTATATTAATGGTTATAAATGCTGTTATTGGTGTTTTATTTGTTAAATTAATTGTTTTCTTAAAAAAGAAGTTAGAAAAATTAAGTAATAATATTATTGTTAAAAATTTAAGTTTTATATTATTTGGAATAATAATTATTTTAAATGTGTTTATGTGTCAATATATGGGTTCTGGTTTAAGTATTATAAATGATATTTCTAATTTTAATACGATATGGTTAGTATTATTAGTTTTAGTTTTAAGGTTTATTATTACTTGTTTATGTGGTACTGGTAAATTTGGTGGGGGATTAGTTATTCCTATAATGACTATTGGGGCATTAATTGGAGAGTTAGTGTTTTTAATTTGTCATAATTTATTTTCTTTAAGTAGTGATATTCAAACTATTGTAGTTTTAGTTTCTATAGTTATGTTATTTGGGGTTATTACTAAAACTCCAATTACTTCTATTAGTTTACTTTATTCAGTTATTGGATCTAGTTGTAATGATTATGTACACGCTTTAATAATTATTCCTATTGCAATATTAACAATATTTGGTTCAGTAGGAATTTCAAAATTGTTTAAAGTTGATTGTATATATGAAGAATTTATGAAAATTAGTGAAAAAAATGTGGAAAAACTTAGTTAAATAAGTAAAATTTAATTAAATATATTATATTTCTTAAATAAATAGTGTATTATAAATACGCTCGTGTATATTACGGAGGAAAATATGGAAATCGTATTAGTTATTATTTCAGTTTTATTAATTATAGTTACTCTTTTACAAGGTGGAAAATCTGATGGTGCATCTGGTGCTATTACTGGTTCTAGTAAAATGAATATATTTGCTAGATCTAAAGAAAGGGGAAGTGAAGTTATAGTATCAAGAATAACTCTTGTACTTGGAATTTTGTTCTTCTTCGTAGCATTACTTATTAGATATTTCGGGGCGTAATTAAGCCCTTTTATTTTGGTGATTTTATGATTGAAAATTTAGAAGAATATATTAAAATTAATCACCCAACATACAATGAACTTGTATCTTTTTTTAATGTAGATAAAGTCGATTTAGATCATTCATTGCTTTATTTAGAAAAAAATGGAAATATAGATAAAGTAAAAGATAGATATTATTTAACTGAAGAATTAAATTTAATTCCAGCAACTATTGCGGTTATTAAAGAGAAATGCGCATTTGCAAGTGTTAATGAAGAAAATAGAGTTTATATCAGTATTGATAATTTAAAAAATGCTTTTTTAGATGATAGAGTTCTTTTAAAGAAAGTATCTAATCAATATGAAAAAGAAGATTATGAAGTTGTAAAAATAGTTAAAAGAGCAAGAGAAAATGTTGTTGGTATCGTTTTAGAAAAGAAAAACATTAAAGTATTACTTGTTCAAAAAGTTGCAAAAAATGATTTTTTATTTATTGTTGATAAAAATTCAATAGATGTAAAAGATGGAGAAGTAGTACAAGGTAAAATAAAAAAGATTTCTTCACATAGTGCGATTGTTGAAGTTGAAAGAGTCATTGGAAATAAAAATGATATAGGAATAGATGTTAGTAAAATAATATTATTTAATAATGCACCTTTATATTTTCCAGAAGAAGTAATTGAAGAAGTAAAAAATATTCCTACTTGCGTTTTAAAAGAAGATAAAAAAGGAAGAGAAGATTTTACTAATCATTTAATTGTTACTATTGATGGAGAAAGTGCAAAAGATTTTGATGATGCAGTAGAAGTTACTAAAGTTGATGATATTTATTATGTGGGTGTTCATATTGCAGATGTATCTTATTATGTTAAAGAAGGAAGCGCTATTGATAAAGAAGCGTTAAATAGAGCGACATCTTTATATGTTCAAGATAGAGTGGTACCTATGCTTCCTTTTGAATTATCTAATGGAATATGTTCTTTAAATCCTAATGTAGAAAGATTAGTTACTAGTTGTTTATTTTCTATTGATAGTAAGGGGAATATATTAAATACAGAGATATGTAAAAGTGTAATTAAATCAAAATATCGTTTAACTTATACTTATGTTAATCAATTTTTAAATAATGAAAAAGATAAAAAAGAAAAATATAATCCTTTAGAAGAAATGTTAATTAATTTAAAAGAAGTAAGTGATTTAATTAGAAAAAGAAGAAAAGATAATGGTGGATTAGAATTAGTATCAACAGAATTAGAATTTTCTCTTAATGATAAAGGAATACCTTTAAAAATTAAAAAAAGAGAACAAGATGTTGGTGAATCATTAATTGAAGATTTAATGATAAAAGCAAATGAAATTGTTGCGGAAACAATACAAAAAACAAAATTACCTATGGTATATCGAATTCACGAACACCCAAAGGCGAAAAAATTAGATTCTTTCAAAAGAATTTCTTTATCTAAGGGATATCCATTAAATGTTGATTCATTGAATTGTACTAATTTAGAAATTGCTGAATATTTGAATAATATTGAAGAAAAAGATAAAAAAGTATTATCTTCTATGTTATTAAGATGTTTAGCAAAAGCAAAATATTCAATAACAAATAAAAAACATTTTGGTTTAGCAAGCGATTGTTATACTCATTTTACTTCCCCAATTAGAAGATATCCAGATTTAATTGTTCACCGATTAATTAATCAATATATTATTGAAAAAAAACTTGATTATGAAAAACAAAAAGATTTATTAACTTTAAATGCTGATTTATGTTCTCAAAGAGAAAGAAGAGCGTTAACAATTGAAAGAGAAGTTGAAGCATTATTATGTAGTAAATATATGAAAAAAAATATTGGAAATGAATACGATAGTGAGATTGTTTCATTTACTCCACAAGGAATGTTTGTTGAAATAGAAAATGGAATTCAAGGATTTATTCCATTTGAATCAATAAGTGGGGATTACTTTATTTTTGATGAAGAAACATATTGTTGCTATGGAACAAGAAAAAGAACAAGTTTTCATTTAGGCGATAAAATAAAAGTTATTTGTACAAATGTTGATATATCTAAAAGTCAAATTACTTTTGCATTGATATCACAATCAAGAATGAATAAAATAAAAAAAGGAAAGAAAAAAATATATGGTAAAACAAGATACAAAAATAGTGGCAAATAATAAAAAAGCAAGTTATGAGTATTTTTTATCTAATTTTTTAGAATGTGGAATAGAGTTAAAGGGGACAGAAATAAAATCAATTAGAAAAAATGGTGCTTCTTTAAATGAATCTTATGTCATATGTAAAAATGGTGAAATGTATGTTATGGGAATGAATATTCCTTTATACGATAAAGGAAATATTTTTAATCACGAACCATTGAGAACTAGAAAATTATTATTACATAAAAAAGAAATTGAAAAATTCGCTAATAAAGTTAAAGAAAAAGGTTTTACTATTGTTGCAACAAAATTATATTTAAAAAATGGTAGAGCAAAAATAGAAATTGCGTTAGCAAAAGGTAAAAAACTCTATGATAAAAGGGAAAGCGAAAAGCAAAAAACTTTACAAAGGGAAGCAAGTAGTCATTTGAAATTTTAATCTTCCTTTAAATGATTTTCTTTAATAAGTTGTTTTCCTTTTTCTCTAAATTCACTAGGTGTCATTTTTAAAGCATTTTGATATAAATATACTAAAGAACGATAATCAGAAAGTCCAACAGATAAAGCGATTTCTTTAAAATACATATTTGTTGTTAAAATTAATTCTTGTGATTTTCTTAGTCTTAATCTCGATATATAATCTTTGATAGTCATATTTGTCTTGGCTTTAAATAATCTTTCTAAATGATTTTTACTATAATTTGTATACTCTAAAATATCTTTTAGTTGAATGGGTTTATTATAATTTTGATTAAGAAAATTAATAACACCAGATAAT
>CAZOAE010000065.1:0-5165 GCA_964577725.1 uncultured Erysipelotrichaceae bacterium
ATAAAGATTATCAATTTATATATGATGAAAATAATCAAGAATATGAAGGTAATATTATTAGTTATGTCTTGATAAAAGAAATTGATAGTTTATTTATTGATACAAAAGAGATTAAAATTTCTAAATCTTTAATATTAGGTTCATTTATTTAATATTTTATCTAATGTTTGATCACATTGAGAATATAAAGACTCTAATGTTGAATTATTTTCTATAATAAAATCACATTTATTTTTGTATTTATCAAAATGATTTGTTTTATTAAAACTTAAATCTAGTGATGGTGTTTTACTTCCCCTTAGTGATAAATTTGATAATTGAGTTGGTAAGGAAGCATCAATTCCAATAATATAATCCATATAAATATTAGATTTACTTTCAAACATTAAAGGTACTTCAATAAAGATTAATTTTTCTTCTTTATTATTATAGATAAAATTTTGCATTGCTTTTTTTACTAATGGGTGAAAATAATTTTCTAATTTTTCTTTTAGAATAATATTTTCATTAATGATATTTTTAATGTATTGTTTGTTAATTGATTTTGAATCATTTAAAACTTGTTCACCAAAGATATTAATTAATTCTAGTTTTGTTGAATTTAAGGTATATAAGTGTTTTATATATTCATCACAAGAAAATGTTTTATATCCTTTGTTTTTATAGTAATTAAGAATAGTTGATTTTCCAGATGCAATTTTACCATAGATACCTACTTTTATTGCAACATTTTGACAATGTGGACAATAGACTGTTCCTCGAGATATAAGAACATCTTTTAACATTGTTTTATGGCAATTAAAACAAGGTAATCCATTTCTTCCATAAGCAAGTAAGTTATTTTGAAATTTTCCATCAATACCATTTTCTGGGTGATATGAAGAAATTGTTGAACCCCCTTTACTAATTGCTAAAAGGAGTATTTTTTTACTGTTTTCGATAATATTATCACATTCTTCAATAGTGATTTTGTTTGCTTTTTTATAGGGATTTATTTTAGAAGCATAAAGAATTTCATCAGCGTATATATTTCCAATACCAGATAGAATTGTTTGGTCTAGTAAACACGCTTTTATTTCTTTTTTTAATTTATGAATTTTATTAAATAGATAGTTTTTATTAGCATCAAATGGTTCTAATCCTAATTTTGATAAACTTGATTTTGTTAAATAATCAAATTCATCATAAAGTTCCATTATTCCAAATTTACGAGAGTCATCATACGCGACAATTTCATCATTATCAAGATAAAAAATTATTCTTGTATGTTTAGATAGTTCTTCATTTTTTTTATAATAATAGTATTTTCCTTCCATTCTTAAATGTGAAATTAAAACTTTATTGTTATTAAAATGAAAAATTATAAATTTTCCTTTTCTAGTAATATCAATAATTTTAGCATTTGTTAAATTTTTATAAAATTCATCAAGTGGAGTTAAAATCATTCTTTGATATAAAACATCAACTTTTTTAATAGTTTTATTGATTAAATGATTTTTTAAAGAATTTTTAACTGTTTCAACTTCTGGTAATTCTGGCATAATAATCTCCTATTTACAGTCATACCAAGTTCTAGCGTATTTACCATCTACTTCTAATTTAACATTTAATGGGTAGATATTTTCCATAATATTTTTTACTAATTGATAAACTGTTTCAACTTCATTTTTATAAACTTTTAAGATTAATTCATCATGTATTTGTAAAATAATTTGTGATTTTAAATTTTGTTTTGTTAATTCATTATCAATTTTAATCATAGCCATTTTGATAATATCGGCGGCAGTTCCTTGAATTGGAGCGTTTTTACTTGCTCTACGACCAAATTCTCTTAATTGATAATTTTCAGCATTTAATTCTGGAATGTATCTTTTTCGATTGAATAGAGTTTTTACATAACCATTTTTTGTTGCTTCTTCAATAATAGTATTAAAATAAGTTTGAATTGTTGGATATGCAGTATAGAATTTATCAATAATCATTTTTGC
This sequence comes from uncultured Erysipelotrichaceae bacterium, assembly GCA_964577725.1. GTDB lineage: Bacteria > Bacillota_I > Bacilli_A > RFN20 > CAG-449 > CAG-449. The sequence continues at coordinate 1,989 of CAZOAE010000065.1, forward strand.
TTCTTGAATTGGACAAGATAATTGTTCCGCAAGTCCCCAGTCACTAATTCCATATACAATTCCAAAGTTTATTGTTTTTGCTTTTCTTCTAAATGAATCTGGTACTTCTTGATCATCTGGTATATTAAATATATTTCTTGCAGTTTGGCTATGTATATCTTTTCCATTATTAAATGCGGTTATTAATGGTTCGGTATTTGACATATGTGCGAGTAATCTTAATTCAATTTGTGAATAGTCAAAACTAAGCATTAAAATATCTTCTTCATTATAGAAAAATGCTTTTCTTATATATTTTCCTTCTTCATCACGAATAGAGATATTTTGTAAATTTGGTTCACTGCTTGATAATCTTCCAGTCGTAGTTAATGCTTGATTAAATAAAGCGTGTATTTTTCCATCATCAAAGATATATTCACTTAATCCAGTAGTATAAGTAGATATTAATTTAGAGTATTTTCTGTGTTCAATAATTAAATTTACTATTGGGTGTAGGTGTTTAAGATTATTTAATACTTCAATAGATGTTGAATGTTTTTTATTTGATGGTAATCCTAATTTATTAAATAGTAAATCACCGACTTGTTTTGGTGATGAAAGGTTAATATTTATTCCTGCGAGATTATTAATCTTTTCAGTTAATTCATTCATAATAATCGTGTATTTATCATTTATTTCTTGAAGAATAGTTTTATTTAATGGAAATCCTTCAATTTCCATTTTTGCTAAAACTATAGAAAGGGGTAATTCTATTTCTTCATATAAAGAATAGACTTCTTCTTTTTTTAATCTTTCAATAACTTCAAGATGTATTTGATTAATGGTAAAAGCAAGATTATATATAGATTTATTATCGTTAAATAAAGTTATTTCATCATTAGTAAGTATGTTATGACCAAAATACGCACATATGATGATTGGATCATTTTCTAAAGATGAATCTAATAAATAACTTGCTAGAAGTAAATCAAAAGAAACATTATTAATAATTAAATTATCTTTATGAAGTAAAACATATGTTTGTTTTGAATCAAAGGTATATTTTTCTATTTTTTCATCTTTTAAGAAATTAATAAAATCAAGATCTTTTTTTGCAAGAGAATAATCATAAATATATACTTTTTTTTCACTTGCAAAAACAACATTTAAGATATTCGCATGATGATAGTTTTTATTATCAACTTCTAAAACAAAGGTATTAATATTTTCTTTTATTTGTTTAAAAGAAGTGATTATTTCTTTTTCAAAAGCGATAGTTTTTTCTTTTTTTCTTATTTTTTTATCATTTGGTTTTAATTTTTTTAGTAAAGAATAAAATTCATATTTAGTATAAAATTCGGTTAATTCATCAAAATCATAACCAATATATTTTAAATCATCTAAGGAAAATGGAAGTGGAACATTAGTATCTATCGTGGCGATATGTTTACAAAATTTACCTAAATCTTGATTATCAATAATTTTTTGAGCAAGTTTTGTTTTTTCATTTTTCATTGATTCAATAATGTTTTCTAATGAACCATATTCTTGAATTAATTTAACTGCAGTTTTATCTCCAATTCCAGGTATTCCTTTAATATTATCACTTGGATCACCCATTAAACCTTTATAATCAATAATTTGATTAGGGGTTAAACCCATTTCTTCTTTTAATATTTCTTCTGTATAAATATGAATATCAGTTAATCCTTTTTTAATCATATTAATAGTGATATTTTTATTTATTAATTGAAGATAATCTTTATCACTAGTATAAACTTGAACATCTAAATTTGCTTTACTACCTAGAATAGCAACAGTTCCAGCGAGATCATCACCTTCATATCCTTCTAATTCATAATAGAAAACACCCATTGATTTTAATAAATCTCTAGCGATAGGAAGTTGGATTTTTAAATCTTCATCAATTGGTTTTCTTTGTGCTTTATATGTTTCCATTTCTTGATGGCGGAATGTTTTTTTGCCCGTATCAAAAGAAACAAATAATAAATCATCTTCTTTTAATGATGAAATAATTTTATTAATCATATTGGAAAATCCAAATATTGCATTTGTAGGAAATCCATCTTTTCTTCTCATTATGTTTCCAGTAAAAGAAGTTGCATAGTACGCTCTAAAAAGAAGTGAATTTCCATCAATAACTATTAATTTTTTCATTAATCTTCCTCCAATTTTTCGATATTATTACAAATAAAAGTAGTTTCATTTTCTTCATATTTAAAATATCCTTTAATCATTATTACTTCATTTTGTTTTAATAAATATGATGTTTCGTTATAAGTTTTAGGGAAAACAATCGCATTAATTATCATTGAATCATCTTGTAATAATAAACTTGCCATAGTTTGATTTTTTTTCGTTTTAATGATTCTAATTTTTTTAATGATAGCAATTATTGTTGATGAATAAGTGATATTTTTATTATATAAATCTTTAATAGAGATAACATTGTTATTTTTTATTTGTTTTTTGTATTTATTAAATAGTGAACCAGATAGTAATAAACCTAAGGCATTGTATTCTAATTCATATTTTAGTTGTTCGTTTTCTTCAACATCATTAATTATTGGTTGTAATAAAAGTAATTCTTCTTGAGTAAGTTGTCCTTCATTAGTTATAGAAGTGTAATAGTTTTTATATATGGTAATAGAGTTTCTTAAAGTTGCTCTTGTTTTGTTAAATTCATCAAAACAACCAGCATTTATTAATGAGATAATTGCATCATCTGGAATTTTTTCTTCGTTTGCAAATTTCATAAATGTTGAAAAATCTTTGATATTTTTTATTTTACATAAAGAAGAAATTATTGTTTTATTTATTCCTTTAATTGAAGAAAATGGAATATATAGATTATTATCTTTAATGACATATTTATTAGATGATAAGTTTATTGAAGGTAGTTTTAAGTTAATATTAAAATAATTTAATTCTTGAATGAATGTTGAAATTCTTGAATCTTGTAATGGTAATTGATTTAATATTGAAGCATAAAAACATTCTGGATAGTTGGCTTTTATATAAGCCATTTGATATGAAATTAAAGCATATGAAACTGAATGTGATTTATTAAATCCATAATTAGCAAATTTAAAAATTAAGTTATATATTTGATTTGCTTTATCTAAACTAAATCCATTTTTTAAAGCACCATTAATAAAATCTTCTTTTAGTTCAATT
>CAZOAE010000066.1:0-5028 GCA_964577725.1 uncultured Erysipelotrichaceae bacterium
TTGTTTATTAGGTTTAGGGGGTATATTATTTCTTTTTCCAATAATAAAATCAAAGATATTATTAAAAAAATGATTAACACATTCTTGGGCATCTCTATTAGGTTTATTTGATATAACTCCTAAAATGTATCCTTTTTCTTTGAGATATTTTAATGTTTCTTTAACTTTAAAAAATGGTTTTGTTTTATGGTTTGAAGTTTTAGAATAATTATCAAAATATAATGATCTAAATTTTTCTTTTTGTTCATCATTTAATGGAAGATAATTAAAAACTCTTTGCATTAAAATTTCTGCGCCATCACCAATAAATTCTTTTGTCTTTTTTGAAGTAATTTTTTTATTAATTCCAGTTTGTAATAATGTTAAATTTACTGCATCAGTAATATCGTTTAGAGTATCAAGTAAAGTTCCATCTAAATCAAAGATAATTGTTGTATATTTTTTCATATGTACTTTTTTTCTTTCAAATAATCAATTAATTTCTTAATCGCATTTCCCCTATGTGATATCATATTCTTTTCTTCTTGAGTTAATTCAGCAAATGTTTTTTGTAATGGGGGATAATAAAAAATTGGATCATATCCAAAACCTTCTTTACCAGATGGATTTTCTAAAATAATACCATCAACTTTACCAACAAAATAAAGTGGTTTATCTTCTAATCCTATTACACAAAGGGTACAGTTAAAATTAGCGCTTCGATCTTCTTTATTCAAAAGCATTTTATTTATTTCAATAAATTTTTCTGTGTATGGTTTCCCTTCTAAAAAACGAGAAGAATAAATTCCTGGAAAATTATTTAATGAATGTATTTGTAAACCAGAATCATCTGCAATAATGATTTCATCACAAATTTTTTTAACTTCATTTGCTTTAATAAAAGCATTTTCTTCGAATGTTTTTCCATTTTCTTCTGGATCAACATTGATATTTAAATCTTTTAATGAAAGAACATCAATATTATATTTTTTTAAATAAGTAATAAATTCATTTTTTTTATGCTCATTATTCGTGGCTAATATAAATTTCATTAATCAATCCCTTCTTTCTTGTTATATTATATATTATTTAATGCAAGTCAACATACAATATTAACATTTTAACGATAAAAGATTATAATTATTATACGAGGTTTTTACAATGAAAAAAAATTATTTTCCACTTAACAAATTATTTATTGATACCCCTATTGCTCATAGGGGATTACATAACGATAAAGTTAGCGAAAATTCTTTATCTGCTTTTAATTTAGCCATTGAAAAAGGGTATGCGATTGAAATTGATATTCATCTATTAAAAGATGGTTCTATTGCAGTTGTTCATGATTCTAATTTAAAAAGAGTAACTGGTCATGACGTAATTATTGAAGATTTGAATAAAGAAGATTTAATAAACTATCCACTTATTTTAAATGGAGAAAAAATTCCTTTATTAGAAGAAGTTTTATCATTAATTGATGGTAAAGTACCATTACTAATCGAGTTAAAAGGCTCAACTTTAAATAAAGAATTATGCGATACTCTTTTAAAAATGTTAAAAGATTATCAACATAAAGAATATATTGCCCTTCAATCATTTAATCATAAAATGGTTAAATATTTAAAAAAGCATACTAAAGAATACTCTGTTGGTTTTTTATGTAGTAATCATCTAGGGGACATTAAATCAAAGTTTATTGAGAAATTACTTGTTCAAATGGAACTTCTTACTTATATGAATGCTGATTTTATTTCATTTGATATTAATTTTTTACCAAATAAATATGTTTCAAATAAAATTAAAAAAGGTTATCAAGTTTTAACTTGGACAATAAATACAAATGAAAAACTTGATAAAGCCAAACAAGTTGCGGATAATATCATTTTTGAAAATATTAATCTTTCTTGATAATTTTAAAATATATTGGTAATATTAAATGTGCTAAGCATAAACTAGTAACGGGGCTGAATTGGTTTCGACAAGGATATGCAGGGTATGGAGAGCAGTCGGGTTGTCGCGTTAAAGACTAAAAGCCTATAAATGGCAATACAAATCGTTTAGCATTCGCTGCTTAATTAAGCCAATTAGTCCATTCGGAAGCGAATCATCAATTAAGAAATGGATCTCTCGGTTCTTAGTTGGTGAAATTTAGAGAGAATAAGTATTAGTGATTTCTATAAACTAATAACGAAAATTTTATAGGATAGTAGAAGTTAGAGTCGTTTGTTAATCTTACCTTCTATGAAATTTATTAGCAAACTAAACTTGTAGGGCTCTATATGTGGCTATCTTTGGACGGGGTTTCGATACCCCCAGTTCCACCATTTGATGATTATAGGTTTGATACGATATGTATTGAACCTTTTTTATAGAAAACATTTATTTTTATTAAAACATCTTATAAATCAATTAAATCGCCATAATTATAAATGTTAAAACACATAAACTTAGAAGCAATCTATAAAAATTTGTCAATTTGTTATTAAATTTGCCCCTTGATAAATATTCTTTTATTTATTATACTTAAATAAAAGGAAGATTATATTTATGGCAAATTTTATTCTTATTATCTTAGTTCTATTAATGACTTCTTTATATGTTACATATGAAGTTGTTGCAATTAGAGCGGCATTAAGCTTTTTAGAAGGAATTTATGTTGTATTAGATTCTATGTTTGGTGGCTTAAGAAATCTTACTGTTTCCATTTTTGGAAATGCTCCTGTATATTTGCAAAATACAATTTTTTTCATCATTATAATGATATTATTTATAATCATATGGAAGATTATATTTGCAATTATTCATGTAATTAAAAAGAATATTAGAAAAAATAAAATCAAAAAGGCTTTAGGCGAAAACGCTATAGAGTTAACAGAAGAAGAAATGAATCAATATGATTATAAATTGTATGAAAACAAGTTTAGATTCCCTACAATTAGATTCATTATTGTTATTTTTGAAATCTTATTATTTGCAATATTTTTAATTATTAGATTTGATGTAATCTATATTGTTCCAGGTGGTATAGTAAATGAAGGTGATTTACTACTATTCTATGATGCAAATAATGGTAATGCTCCTTGGATTGTCGATACTGCAACACAATCTTTCACAAGTAGATTCTATATTTTCCATAATGCAATTAATGGATTAAGAGTTGAATTTATGTATTTCTTTGCAACTCTTGTTGGTCATTATATTCAATTTGCAAATGGCTTATTAGGTGGTCTAGGTGCACAAGGTGAAATCATTGTTGAAATTATTATCATTGTATTTATCTTATTAGTTTTGATTTTGATAACATTCTTATTAGGATTACCTTTCTCTAAGTCAATAAGAAAACATAGAGCGAAAAAATACGCTAAAAAGAAGAAAGAAAAATATATCAAAAAACTTGAAGATAAAGAATATAAAACTTGGAAACAAGGTCTTAAAAAAGGTGATGTTTCTAAAAAGAACGAAGATCTTTATGTTGAAGAACCTATTGAAAATATTGATATTACTCCAATCGTGGTTGAAACAAAGACTGAAGAAACTGAAGTTAAAACAAATCAAACTGCGGAACAAAATTATATTGATGATATTTCTACGGGAGTAACTGACTTAGGTTTAGTTGAAGAAGATGATAATGAATTACAAACACCATTAACAACTAGAGAAACTAGATTTGTAGGAGATGAAGAATCTGATATCATTCTCGAAGAAGAACCTATTATTGAAACTATCGAGGAAGAAGAAGCGTACTATAACGAAACAAGCGAAGAAACTGAAGAAAGTTTTGAAAAATATCAACCTGAAACTGTTAAAGATTTAGAGTTAGAAGATAAAGTTAAAAAATATAACATTGATGTTATTGATGAAGCAGAAGAAGTTGAACCTTTCAAAGAAGAAACTCCTGCGATTGAAGAATTTGAAGATCGTGAAATTGCATTTACAACTAATGTTATAGAAGAACCAGTTAAAGAAGAAGTTGTAGAAGAAGTTAAAGTTGAAGAACCAGTTGAAGTTGAAGAAAAACCAAAGAAACCAACAAAACCAATTGAAGTAAAAAAGAAAACAACTAAGACAAAAGGTAAGATTACACCAGTAGATGCAGTTGATGAACAAGGTAAATCAAGTGATTATATTCTTGAAACAAGTGATGGATCTCAACTTGCTATGACTGAAGAAGAATTGAAAGAAATCGCAGTTAAAACAGAAAAGAAACCTAGAAAGAAAGCTTCTGCATTAACAAGAAATGTCACAGCAAAAGGTACTTCTACTAGAAAAAAGAAAACAACCACTAAAGGTACTACCACTAAAAAAACAAGTGGTACAAAGAAAACAACTACACCAAAAGAAAAAACAATAAAGAAACCTACAAAACCAGTTTCCGCTAAAACTAAGGAATAGTAGTTTATGACTTGGCAAGAATTCTTTAATAAAGAAAGAATCTTACCATATTATGTTCAATTAAAAGAAAAAGTTGATTTAGATTATAAAAATTATGTATGTTATCCACCACATAATTTAATCTTAAATGCGTTTAAATTAACACCATTAGATGAAGTTAAAGTTGTTATAATGGGGCAAGATCCATATCATAATCCTAATCAAGCAATGGGTCTTGCTTTTTCTGTTCCTAATGGAGAAAAATTACCCCCTTCATTAAGAAATATTTATAAAGAAATTGAAAATGAATATGGTAAAAAAATGATCGATAATGGAGATTTAACTTATTTAGCAAAGCAAGGTGTTTTATTGTTAAATTCATTATTGTCTGTTAAAAAAAATCAACCACTTTCACATCAAAATTATGGTTATGAAACATTAATAGAAAATGTTATTAAAGTTTTAAATGAAGATAATAATCCTAAGGTTTTTATTTTATGGGGTAATTCAGCAAAAACAATTAAAAAGTTAATTACAAATTCTAATCATTATGTATTAACATCTGCTCATCCTTCTCCTTTATCAGCATATCATGGCTTTTTTGGAAATAATCATTTTAAATTAACAAATGAGTTTTTAAAAAAACATAATTTAAAACAAATTAATTGGATAAATAAT
>CAZOAE010000067.1:0-2893 GCA_964577725.1 uncultured Erysipelotrichaceae bacterium
AGGTGAAATGAATGCTGATCAATTATGGGAAACAACAATGGATCCAAAAAGAAGAAGATTAATCCAAATTATTATGCCAGATGATATTTCTGCTGGAGATAAAATTGATTTATTTATGGGAAAAGATGCTTCTCGTAGACAAGAATGGATTAATGAAAATATTGATTTTTCCGATAAAAATGACTTTATTGCGTTAAGAAAAGAAGTAAAGGAGAGTGATTATTAATATGGCAAAGAAAAAAGAAATTGTTGAAGATTTATCAACACAAGAAATAATCATTCAAGATGAAATAGAATCTGTTTTATCAAATGGTTTTGGTCGATATTCAAAATATGTTCTTCAAGAAAGAGCGGTTCCAGATGTTAGAGATGGATTAAAACCAGTTCAAAGAAGAATTATTTATTCAATGTTTATTGAAGGTAATTTTTCTAATAAACCAACTAGAAAATGTGCTAGAACAGTTGGTAATGTTATTGGTAAATTTCACCCACATGGAGATACATCAGTTTATGAAGCAATGGTAAGATTATCTCAAGATTGGAAAATGAGAGTTCCATTAATTGATTTTCAAGGAAATAATGGATCAATTGATGGTGATGGCGCTGCTGCATATCGTTATACTGAAGCAAGACTCGCAGAAATTACTGATAAATTAGTATTAGATTTAAATAAAAATACAGTTGATATGGAACTAAATTTTGATGATCAAGAACTTGAACCAACTGTTTTACCATCCAGATTTCCTAATATTTTAGTTAATGGTGCTTCTGGAGTTGCAATCGGGGCATCAACAGATATTCCACCACATAATCTAGGAGAAGTAATAGATGCGACTATTTATCGTATTAATCATAAAAGATGTACGACTAAAGATTTAATGCAATTTATAAAAGCACCAGATTTTCCTACTGGTGGTATAATTATTAATCCAGAAGAATTAGAAAATATTTATGAAACTGGAAAAGGATTAATAAAAGTTATGTGTCGAACACATATCGAAGAAGAAAAAAATTGCAATCAAATAATTATTACCGAAATCCCATATGGTGTAGATAAATCATCACTAGTAGAAAACATATATAAATGTAAAATAAATAATAATATTGACGCAATAACAAATGTTAGAGATGAAACAGATAAAGATGGTTTAAGAATTTGTATTGAAATAAAAAAAGAAGCAGATGCTGAATCAACAAAAAAATTTATTATCTCAAAAGGTGTTTTAACTTCTTCAATTAAATTCAATATGTTAGTTATTAATCATTATCGCCCTTCTGTATTACCTTTAATTAAAGTTCTTGATTGTTATATTGAACATCAAATAGAAGTTATTACTAGAAGAAGTAATTTTGACTTAAAAAAATATCGTGAAAGATTACATATTGTTGAAGGTTTAATTAAAGCATTATCTATTTTAGATCAAGTAATTAAATTAATTCGTTCTTCAACTGATAAGCAAAATGCAAAATCTCGATTAATGAATGAATTAGAATTTACCGATAAACAAGCAGAAGCATTATTAATGATGCAATTATATCGTTTATCAAATACTGATGTAACAACCTTAGTAAAAGAACAAGAAGATTTAAAAGCATCAATTAAAGAATTAAATGAACTTCTCGCATCAGAAGATAAAATGAATAGACTTATTTGTAAAGATTTAAAACAAATAAAAGAAAAATACGCTGATGAAAGAAGAACAACTTTACAAGAAGATGAATTAGATTTAAAAGTAGATTTAAAAGATTTAATTACAAAAGAAGAAACAATGATCTGCTTTACTCGTGATGGATATATAAAAAGAACTTCATTAAGATCATATAATTCCGTTTCTGATTCAATGCCTGGACTTAAAGATGGTGATGTTACTCGTGGTATAGTAAAATGCTTTACTACAGATACAATTTTATTATTTACTTCATTAGGTAATTTCTTATCTGTACCAGTATATAAAGTTTATGACAATAAATGGAAAGAAGAAGGTAAACATATTAATGAAATAGGTTCATTATCTAATGCTGAAAAAATTATTGGTGGTGTTCTTTTAAGAGAAATAAAAGAAGGTGTTAATATTGTTTTAGTATCTAAAAAAGGTCAAATTAAAAGAACAGCGATTGAAGAATTTATTACCACTAGAATCGCTAAAACTTCAAAATGTATTAATTTACCAAAAGATGATGAATTAATAAGTGTAGCAATTAGTAAAGGTAATTCCGATATATTATTAGTTAATACCTTAGGTCAAGCATCTTTATTTAATGAAAATGATGTTAATATTTTTTCCTTAAAAGCAGGTGGTGTAAAAGCAATGACTGGTCTTAAAGATGATATTGAAATTGCAACTATGCTTACTTTTGATGAAAAAGAAAATTGCAAATTAGGAATAATTACTCATCAACACGGTGGAAGACTTGTTGAATATAGTAATATTACAAGAACAAGTAGATTAGGTTCAAAAACTAATTTATATAAATCATTTAAAATAGATCCTCAAACTTGTTTAAATGTTTATAAATTTGCTAGAAAAGCCGAAGAAATGCACATAAATGTTATTTTAGGAAATAAAATAAGGGGTGTTGTTGAATTAGAAAAAACAAAAACATTACCTTTAGAATCGTACTTAAAAAATAATTTATCATTTGCTAGTGATGATGAAATAGTTGATTCATCTATTGAGTATGTTCCTTGCATTGATTCATCTATTGAAACAGTAATAATTAAAAAAGTAGAACAAATTGAAGAAAAAACAGATACTATTGAATATGAGCAATTATCATTATTCTCATATATTGATGATGAAGATTAATCACATTTATTGTTTTTCTTAAATTCTTGATATAACTTAACTAAGGCTCTTTTTTCAATTCGAGAAATATAACTACGCGAGATATG
>CAZOAE010000067.1:2903-4966 GCA_964577725.1 uncultured Erysipelotrichaceae bacterium
ACCTATCTCTTTTTGTGTGAATTCATTATTACCATTTAAACCATATCTTAAACAAATAATTTGATATTCTTTATCATCTAAAATGTTTATATATTTATTTAATAGTGAAATTTTTTCATTTTTATCGTATTTATCAATAATTGAATCTTCATTAGGATTAATTAAATCTTCAAGTAAAATATCATCTCCATCTTTATCTTGTCCAATTTTATCCGATAACAAAACATTTTTTGAATACTTTTTATTACTTCTTAATACCATTAAAATTTCATTTTCAATACACCTAGAAGCATATGTTGCAATTTTAACATTTTTATCACAAGAAAAAGAATCTATTGCTTTAATTAAACCAATAGTACCAATTGAAATCAAATCATCATAAGAATCATCTTTGGATTCATATTTTTTTGCAATATGTGCGACAAGTCGTAGATTATGTAAAATTAACTTTTTTCTCGCATTTTCGTGCTTTCTTTCATCAAATAATTGCTCTATTAATTCATTTTCTTCAATTTCAGTTAATTGTTTAGGAAAAACGCCATTTTGGATATATCCTAATAAAAATTTTAAATTAAATATTTGTAAGAGAAATTTTAACATTTTTGATCATTATAAATATATTTCTTTATTAAAAAATAAAGAACAAAAAACAATATTTATTTATTCTTTTATTTGCTATAATATAAAGGTATGAAGAAATTTATTCCTAACTATTATTCAACATCAATATTTGATATCGACATTAATTTTTATATAAACAATAAAATTAAGTGTATTTTTGCTGATTTAGATAATACTTTAGATGCTTATGATGTTTTAATTCCTTCTAAAAGAGTGGTCGATTTAAAAGAAACGCTAAATAAAAATAATATCGAATTATGTATTGTATCGAACAATAAAGAAAAAAGAAAATCAATATATGCTGAAAGACTAGGAGTTAAAGCAATTTTTTCGTGTAGAAAGCCTTTTTCAAAAAGAATTAGTGAATTTATTAATAAATTAGGGTATTCTAAAGATGAAGTTATTTTAGTTGGTGATCAATTATTAACAGATGTTTTGTGTGGTAAAAACGCAAAAATTAAAGTTATATTAACTGATCCAATTGTAAAAAAAGATCAATGGACAACTAAATTTAATCGCTTAATAGATAGACCAATAAGAAATAAAATGAGAAAAAAAGGATATTTAGAAGAAGTGAGGATTAAATAAATGAGTAAGAATGATTTTATTAAAATGTATTGCTTTGGCTGTGGTGCAGAATTACAAAATAGTGATCCAGAAAAAATTGGCTATATTCCTAAATATTTAGAAAGCGATAGTCAATATTTATGTCAAAGATGCTTTCGACTTCAACATTATGGAATAAATAAAGAAGAACCTATTTTTGATAAAGATTTCACAAAAATTATTAATCAAGCACGACACGAAAGAAGTCTAATTGTGTATGTTGTTGATTTATTTGCTTTTGAATGTTCAATAGTTCATTCATTAATTGAACAAATTAAATCATGCAGAGTCTTAATCGTGGCTTCTAAAAGAGATGTTATTCCTACTTCAGTTAAAGATGAAAAATTAAAAAAATTTATTAAGAAAAGATTTAATGATTTAGGAATTGATCCATTAGATATAATAATTTCTTCTTCAGTTAAAAATTATAATATTGAAGAAATAAAAGATAAGTGTAATATTTTAAGAAAAAAAAGAAATGTCTATATTTTTGGAGCTACTTCTGTTGGAAAATCAACTCTTGTTAATGCGTTCTTTAAAATATATTCAAATAAAACTGATAAATTAATTTCAACATCACCATATCCAGGAACAACATTAGATGTAATAAAAGTTCCTATTGATGAACAAACTTATATTTACGATACTCCTGGTATATCTTTAAATACATCAATATATTCAAATATTGATAAAAAATTAATTAAATATATTACCCCAAATAAAGAAATAAAACCAAGAGTGTATCAATTACAAAAAAATCAATCTTTAATGATTGAAAATATTGCAAAATTTGATTTTAAAGATAACGAAAAAACAAATTTAACAATATATTTAAG
>CAZOAE010000068.1:0-4962 GCA_964577725.1 uncultured Erysipelotrichaceae bacterium
TTTATTTTTCAGTTTACCTTTTTTAATAATTGCATTATTCTACTATTTAAAGAACGGACAATTTTTAAGAAATTATAAAAGTTTTAATTGTTATGAAGTTTTATTAGATAATATTCAAATATCTTCGACATATAGAAATTCTACTTTTTTTATCATTAATATTGATGATGAATTAATTAATACAAAACCATATTTTTCTAATTCAACTTTTAATGTTGAAGAATATAATAATAAAAATGTTATTGGTTTATTAGATATAAAGAATAATTTTTATCTTATCAAGAAAATAGACTAATTTTAAGAAAAAAGAATTTAGTAATTTTAAGTTATTTATTAATTCTTTTTTTATTTACTATGTTATAATCAATAAGGACATAAAATTATGAATTGGGAAGAATTATTAAATAACGAACAATTAAGTGGAGTCAAGTGTGATTCCCAATATACTAAAGTTATCGCTGGAGCGGGTTCTGGTAAAACTCGTGTTTTAACATATCGAATAGCGTATTTAATGTTAGAAAAAAATGTTAATGTAAGTGAAATATTAGGAATTACTTTTACAAATAAGGCTGCTAATGAGATTAAGCAAAGAGTGATTAATTTAATTCCATATGCTTATAGTATGTCTTTAAGTACAATTCATTCTTGGTGTGCAAGATTTTTAAGAACACATTTTGAAGAAATTAATTATCCTAGAAATTTTACAATTTTAGATGATGATGATCAATTACAAGTAATGAAAAAAGTATTTGTTAATGATGGTCGAGATAAAAAAGATAAACAAATTAAAGAATGTTTAAATTGGATATTAAAGAAAAAAATGGAAGGATTCCAATATAAAGATCTTGAAGGAACAAAGTATCCTAATCCACAGTATAATTTGTTTTTGATTTATTTTAGAAAATATACTGAGATATTAAATCAAACTGCTTCTTTAGATTTTGATGATTTATTATTAAAAACTATTGAAATTTTAAAGAAGAATCCTTCAATAAGAAAAATATATCAAGAAAGATATAAACATATTCTTGTTGATGAATTTCAAGATATTAATGATGTTCAATTTGATTTAATAAGATTGTTGATGGGTAAAGATACTTCTTTATATGTTGTGGGTGATCCAGATCAAACTATATATACTTGGCGTGGGGCTAATCACAAAATAATGATTGATTTAGAAAATAATATTAGGGTTGATTATAAAAATGCTGTAGTTAATACCATTATTTTAAAAAATAATTATCGTTCCAGTGCGACAATATTAAAATGTGCGAATAAATTAATTGATAATAATCAAGAAAGAATTAAAAAGGATTTATTTGCAATTAATGATGAAGGGGAAAAAATAACTTTTTTTAATGCAAGAACATCAAGTGAAGAAGCATCTTTTGTTGTTAATGCGATAAAAGAATTAGTAAAAGATAAAAATAAGAAATATAGTGATTTTGCTATTTTATATCGTAGTAACTATTTGACTAGAGAATTAGAAGCACATCTTAATTTACATCAAGTTCCTTATAAATTATTCGGGGGACAAAAGTTCTATCAAAGACGAGAAATTAAAGATATTTTGGCATATTTATATTTAATTGTTAATCCACTTGATGATATATCTTTGGAAAGAATAATTAATGTTCCAAAAAGAAATATAGGTCCAACATCATTTGAACAAATTAAACAAAAAGCAAGTGATTCTAGTCAGTCAATTTATTTATTTTTGAAAGAAAATATAAATCTTCTTAGTCTTCCAGAAACAAAAATAAATGAAATTAAAAAATTAATTAATATTATTGAGAATACTAAAAACTTATTATCAAGTGTTAAGCAAATAGAATATGGAACTGTTATTGAAAAAATGGTAGAAGATTTAAAGTATTTTTACTTCTTAGATCATGAAGATAATGCTGATGAAAGAAAAGAAAATATTCAAGAATTAATTGGAACAATAAAAGCCTTTTTTAATAATAATCCTAATGCTGATTTTGCGGATTTTATCACTAATGCGACATTACAAGCATCTTCTGATGAAATTGAAAATGGTGATTATGTATCATTAATGACTGTTCATACTGCAAAAGGCTTAGAATTTGATACTGTATTTATCTATGGACTAAATGAAGGTGTTTTCCCTTCTAATCGAGCAATTCAAGAATCTTCAAAAAATATTGAAGAAGAAAGAAGACTTGCTTATGTAGCGTTTACACGAGCAAAAAAGAAACTATATTTAACTTGTAATCAAGATTTTTCATATGTAACAAATTATAAATTAACTCCATCAAGATTTTTAAAAGAAGCAGGTGTTCAAATAAAAAAAGAGCAAGAAATAGATAAAACTATTACTAAGAATTATTATAATCCTTATTCAAATTCATCTTATAGTAATCAAAAGAAAGTTCAAACACCAACAAGTAATGGAATTTCTAAATGGGAAGTTGGAGAAATGCTTGAACATGAGCAGTTTGGTGTTGGAGTTGTTATAAAAAATATTTCGGATAAATTAATTGAAGTAAAGTTTAATAATGGCGAAGTAAAAACTTTATTAGGTAGCCATTATAAAATAAAAAAAGTTGTAAGTTAAAGGAGTGTTGATTATGCAAAAAATATCAAAAGAATTATTAAAAAAATGTGCGAACAATTTGATGTTTGATATGAATGAAAATGAATATGATACTTTATTAAAAGAATTTGATGAGTTAATTGATCAAATGAAATTAATAGATAAAATTGAAGGTTTAGATAGTTTAGAACCTATGACATTTCCATTTGAATGTTCAACAAGTTTTCTTCGTGAAGATATTGAACAAGAAATGTTATCTATTGATGAAGTATTGTTAAATGCAAAAGATGTTGTAAATGGACAAATAAAACTTCCAAAGGTGGTGAAATAATATGAATTACTTATCATTAACATTAGATGAATTACATTCATTACTAGTGGAGAAAAAGATTTCTCCATTAGAATTAACTAAACTCGCTATTGAAAAGGCGAAAAAAGACACGAATAATGCTTTTGAAACTATTTGTGAAAAAGAAGCATTAGAATTTGCTAGTACTTTAATTGAGCCAGAAAAAGATAATATTTTTTGGGGAATTCCATATGTTGCAAAAGATAATTATTCAACAAAAGGAATATTAACAACTGCATCTAGTAATATTTTGAAAGATTATATTCCAGTATTTGATGCGACAGTAATAAAAAAATTAAAACAAGCAAAAGCAGTTTTAATAGGTAAAACGACAATGGATGAATTAGCAATGGGGGGAACTGGTACAACTGGTCATTTAGGAAAAACATTTAATCCATATGATCCAAGTCATAAATATATGATAGGTGGTTCTTCTTGTGGTTCAGCAAGCGCTATGGCAAGTGGTATTGTGCCATTTGCTCTTGGTTCTGATACTGGTGATTCTGTTAGAAAACCAGCTTCATATGCAGGTTTAGTGGGTTTTAAACCTACTTGGGGTAGAATTTCAAGATATGGATTATTTCCTTTTGCACCTTCTTTAGATCATGTAGGATTTTTTACATATTGTATTAAAGATGCTGGATATAGTTTAAATTTACTTTCTGGTAGAGATGATTTTGATGCAACATCTTCTATTAAGGAAGTTAAAGATTATACTTTAAATCTTAATGGAAATTTAACTAATAAAAAGATTTGTGTTATTAAATCTATTTTTGAAAGTATTGAATCTCCAATCGTTAAAAATTCTTTTATAGAAAGTATAGAGATATTAAAAAATGCTGGTGCAAGTGTTGAATATGTTGATTTTGATCAAAAGTTGCTTGATGCAATTTTACCAACATATTTAATTATTTCTTGTGCTGAAGCAACATCAAATAATGCAAATTTAGATGGTATTAAATTTGGACCAAGAGATAATGATTTAACTAGTTATCAAGATGTTATGATAAATAGTAGAACAAAAGGTTTTTCAGAAATGATAAAGAGAAGATTTATTATTGGTGCTTATTCTTTATATAAAGATAATCAAAACGAATTATTTATTAAAGCACAAAAATCAAGAAAAGCAATTGTTAGTAAGATTAATGAGTTATTAGATATATATGATGCAATATATTTACCTTGTGTATCTAATCCAAGAAAATCATTTGATAATAATGAGCAATCTATGAATAATGTTGTAATTGAAAATCATATGGCTATTGGAAATTTTGCGGGATTACCTTCGATTTCTTTACCAATAGGATTAGATAATAAATTTCCATTTGGAGCAAATTTAACTGGAAGAGCATTTGATGAAGATAATCTTCTTAATATTGCATATGCATTAGAAAGTGGTTTACCATATAAAGCAATTACAGCAGAAAAGGTTGGTGTTTAATATGAATTTTGAAGCAGTTATTGGAATTGAAATCCATGTAGAAATGAAAACAAAAACAAAAATGTTTTCATCATCTTTGAATAAATTTGGAGAATTACCAAATACTTTAGTATCTCCACTTGATATGGCTTTTCCTGGAACTATGCCAATTGTAAATAAACAAGCAGTTATTAATGCAATAAGAGTATGTAATGCTTTGAATATGGAAATTGATAATGAATTATGGTTTGATAGAAAGAACTATTTTTATTCAGATTTACCAAAAGGATTTCAAATTACACAAGATAAAAGACCAATTGGTAAAAATGGATTTGTTGAAATTGAAGTCAATAATGTTGTAAAAAGAATTGCAATTGAAAGATTACATATGGAAGAAGATACTTGTAAACAACTTCATCTAGCGGATTGTACTCTTCTTGATTATAATCGTGCTGGAACTCCATTAATAGAAATTGTTTCTATGCCAGATATGAGAAGTGGTGAAGAAGCAATGAAATATGTTGAACAAATAAGATCAATTGTAATTTATTCTGGTGTTTCTGATGGAAAAATGGAAGAAGGCTCACTTAGATGTGATGTTAATATTTCATTAAGACCATGTGGTAGTGATGTTTT
>CAZOAE010000069.1:0-4908 GCA_964577725.1 uncultured Erysipelotrichaceae bacterium
GTAAAAATAGATAAATCAAATTTACTAGAAGAACAATTCATATAATATTTTAAAACTTGTAAATAATTCTTTAAACTAATATATGCTTGGGGAACATCACTAATTGAATCATCAATTATTTTATATAACATTTCATCATCAATATTAATAAGTGCTTGTTCAGCATAACTTTTTCCTACTAAAAACAATGCTTTATCAACAAAGTTTTTTTCATCTTCTTTATTAAGTTTAGAAATATATATCATACTTTTAACAAGTTTTTTTTCTAAAGATAAAACTCTTTGTTGAAGTGGTAAACTAAGACAAACAGAAAATGCTTTATATTCAATTGAGTTTAATTCTAATGTTCTTTTAAAAATATTTCTATAATTAACAATTCTATCCCAAATAGAGTCAATAGAAGAAATATTTAATGATTTTCTAACTTCATCTTTAGATGCATAAACATCATTTGTAAATCTTACAGCAAAATCTCTTTCCAAAATCATTTCACCTCATTAGTAATATTTTAGTAGATTAATTTTCTAATGTCTATAATAATTACTAATAATCTACTAGCAAATTATGACAAAAAGAAACAAAATATCTAATAATTTTAAAATTTACTAATATGTTTTTTATAAAAAAATGACATTGATTATTCATCATTGTCATCATAAGATAAAATTGCCATAAACGCATCTTGGGGAACATCAACAGTTCCAATAGATTTCATTCTCTTTTTTCCTTCTTTTTGTTTTTCAAGAAGTTTCTTTTTACGAGAAATATCTCCACCATAACATTTCGCTAAAACATCTTTTCTCACTGCTTTAATATCAGCGCGAGCAATTATTTTACCACCGATTGCCGCTTGAACTGGTACTTCAAATTGTTGTCTAGGAATAATTTCTTTTAATTTCTTAACAATTACTAATCCCCTTTGATACGCAAAATCTTTATAAACGATACTAGATAAAGCATCAATAGGATTACCATTTAATAAAATATCCATCTTTACAAGTTTAGACTCTTGATATTCACTAATTTCATAATCAAATGAAGCATAACCTTTAGAATAAGATTTTAATTTATCAAAGAAATTATATACAATTTCCGCTAGAGGTAATAAATAAGTAATAATTGTTCTAGTTTCATCAATATATTCCATATCTTTATAAATTCCACGCCTATCTTGACATAAATTCATAATTGGACCTATATATTCCTTTGGTGTCATTATTTTCGCTTCGACAAAAGGTTCTTCAATTCTTGAAACAAGTGTTGCTTCAGGCATTTTAGATGGATTATCAAGTTTAATCATTTCACCAGTTGTTAAATATATATGATATATAACTGAAGGTGCAGTTAAAATTAAATCAATATTATATTCTCTTTCTAACCTTTCTTGAATAACATCCATATGTAATAAACCTAAAAATCCACATCTAAAACCAAAACCAAGTGCTTGAGATGTTTCTGGTTCAAAAACTAATGAAGAATCATTTAAAGATAATTTTTCTAACGCATCTTTTAAATCAGTATATTTTTTAGAATCACAAGGATATAATCCACAGTAAACAGTTGGATTCATTTTACGATAACCATCTAAAGCAAGAGATGTATAATTTTCTTTACTTGTAATGGTATCTCCAGGTCTAACATTACCAATTTCTTTTATAGATGCTGCAACATAACCAACTTCACCAGCATATAAAGTATCAACTTTTTCTTCTTCTGGTTTTCTAATACCAATTTCAGTAACTTCATAACTACAACCATTAGATAACATAATGATATGGTCACCAACATTTAATTTACCTTGTTTAACACTAATTTGAGCAATAACCCCACGATAAGAATCATAAAAAGAATCAAATATCAATGCTTGTAATGGCTTATTAACATCTCCAGTAGGAGAAGGAATTTTTTCAACAATTTCTTCTAAGACTTTTTCAACATTTAAACCAGTTTTTGCTGATACCCCAATCGCTTGAGAACAATCTAAACCAATTGTTTGTTCAATTTCTAAACAAGTTCTTTCAAAATCCGCTGAAGGTAAATCAACTTTATTTATAACTGGTATAATTTCTAAATCATTATCAAGTGCTAAATAAACATTTGCTAAAGTTTGTGCTTCTACTCCTTGAGTTGCATCAACCACGAGCAAAGCACCTTCACAAGCTGCAAGCGAACGAGAAACTTCATAAGTAAAATCAACATGACCAGGAGTATCTATTAAATTAAACAAATAATCTTCACCATTTTTAGCTCGATAATTCAAAGAAACAGAATTAAGTTTAATTGTAATTCCCCTTTCCCTTTCTAAATCCATAGAATCGAGTATTTGATCTTTCATTTCTCTTTTTTGTAATGCTCCAGTTATTTCTAAAATACGATCAGCAAGAGTTGATTTCCCGTGATCAATATGAGCAATTATAGAAAAATTCCTAATATGAGATAATGGATATTTACGCATATAACACCTTCACTTCTAATAATATTTTACTTAACAATAACTAATAATCAAGAATAAAAACTATTTATTTATTCTATTCCAAAATAATTCCAAATGATTTCGTATTTGTTCTAAAGAATTTACTTTCTTATAATGTGACCATTCTAGTCTAAATAAATCACGATAATTAAATTGCATAAACCTTTCATCAATTAACAAAACCACACCATAATCAGTCGCACTTCTAATTACTCTACCAGCCGCTTGCATAACTTTATTTTTTCCAGGATTAACATAAGCATAGGTAAAACCAGAAACACCTTTTTCATCATAATATTTTTTCATTAAATCTCTTTCAAATGAAACCATTGGTAAACCAACACCAACAATAATCGCACCAATTAATCGAGAATCAACTAAATCAATTCCTTCCGAAAAAGCACCACCTAAAACAGCAAATCCAACTGTAGTTTTACTTGGATTTAATTCAAATTTTGATAAAAATTCTTCTCTTTGAGTAACATTCATTTCTTTTTCTTGAACAATCACATTTTCTTCATCAACACGATAAAAACTTAATACATTATTCAAATATTCATAAGAAGAAAAGAAAACTAAATAATTTCCTACTTTTGAAGAAATAACTTCTTTAATTGATTCAGCAATATGTTTATAAGAACCTTCTCTTTGATTATATTTTGTTGAAATATCACTTCTAACAAGTAAACATAATCTATCTTGTTCAAATGGAGAATGTAATCTTAAATATGGAGTATCATTATCTCCCCCTAAAGTTGAAATATAATAATCAATCGGGGTAAGTGTTGCTGAAAACATAGTACAACCCCTTACTTTTTTTAATGTCGATTTAATGATTTTTGAAGAATCTAATAATCTAATATATAAATTTTCTTCTCCATATTTTTTTTCAACATATGTAACAAAATCTTGATTATAAAAATCATGTATTTTTAAAAAACGATTAATTAAGAAAAAACATTCCGTAAATTCATCACTAATAAATTCACTATGTTCTTTCATAACCGTTTGCATCGTGGAAAATAAACTATCTAAATCATTATAAAGTTTTAAAGGAAAATCATCTTCATATATAAAATATTGTTGATTAATATCACTTATTTCATCAATATCAATTAATAATTTCTTAATATTTCTTTTTAAAGCCACTAATTTATATTGTTTCATTGATTTTTGCATATTTAATATTACTTTTTTTTCAAGAGCAACAGTATACATTTCTTTTGTTCTATCTCCAAGATTATGCGCTTCATCAATAAGAACAAAATAAGGTTTTTTTCTATCATCAAAAAATCTTTTTAAATAAACTAATGGATCAAATAAATAATTATAATCACAAATAATAACATCACAATATAAAGAAACATCTAATTGAAATTCAAAAGGACAAACACCATATTTTAAAGCATAATTTAATAAAATATCACGATTCATATTTTTTTCATTCAATAATATTTCTTTAATAATTGTATTAATCTTATCATAATATTTTTGAGCAAAAGGACAATCATCTGGATTACAACTTATCTTATCACATTGACACATTTGTTCTTTACTAGATAAAACAATAGAATACACATCTAATCCATTTTTTACTAAAATAGATATTGCATCATATGCAACAATTTTACCTTGATTTTTAGCCGATAAATAAAATATTTTATCATTACTATTATCTAAAAAAGTTTTAACTGAAGGAAATATAGTTGACATTGTTTTTCCAGTACCAGTCGGTGCTTCAAAAAAGAATAAACCACCATCACTAGATACTTTATAAACATACTTAGCCACCTCTTTTTGACCTTCACGATAATTTTCAAAAGGAAACTTTAAACTTTCACTTGTTATCATTCTATTTTTTTTATGATAAAAAATCATTTTATAAAAATCTGTATATTCATTTAATAAAGACATCACTTTTTTAAATAAAATATCTCTAGGAAAAACAAAATCTTTAATCATTTTTTCGCCATTATTTTGTGATATATAAGTTAATCTAATTCCAATTTCATCTAAATTATAATCATCCAAAAACATATAAGCATAACATAATGCTTGTCCTAAATGCCATTCTCCTTGAGATGAATAAAATTCTTCTAAATCAGCATTTGTTGTTTTTATTTCATCAATAATATATAAATCTTTTGTTTTAATAACACCGTCTGCCCGCCCTTGTAAAGTATAAGTAAATTCCCCACATTGAAAAACTTTTTGTAAAGGAACTTCACTTTGATAATTACCATTTTGAATACTTTGATACCTTAAATGAAGCCTAGAACCTGCAGCCATTGTTTCATTATTAAAAATTCGATTATCAATATCTCCTTTTCTTAATAAAAAATCAACTAATTCATGAACTGATAAAGTAATGTTATTTAAACTATTTTCCATATAATCAATCATAACAAATTTTAAATAAACTATGAATAATTATT
>CAZOAE010000070.1:0-4885 GCA_964577725.1 uncultured Erysipelotrichaceae bacterium
ATTACTTCATCACTATTCAATTCTTTCTTCATTTTACGTGACAATTGTTGTTCTTTTGTAGTTTCTTCAACAACAGTTATACTTTCAATTGTTACTTCATTCTTTGTTGAATCATCACTACTATTTGTTGGTGTTGATCCACATCCGACTAATGTAAGTGCAATTAATGATGTTATTACTAAATTCTTTATTTTCATAATTTACTTTTTCCCTTTCCTTATTTTATTTCCTTTAGTCAATTATTATTGTACTCTCGTATTTTTATCCAGTCAAGTTTTGCGATTATCATTGTACATAAGAAATTGACTGGAGTTGTATTTTTATGATGAGTGAAAAAATTAGAAATCTTAGATATTACCTTTAAATATACGTTTATACATAACAAAAAGAACTCACTAGTAGAGTTCTGCATTCCTTTATATTTTACACTTATATAAACGCTTCATACTTTATTTCGTTTTAGTAGCGATACTTCTTAGACGCCTATACTTATATTGAACTTTCTAATATTTTCAAAAATTCATCTTGCTAAACATCTGGATTTCCATTCATTTCTAACGGAGCAACTGAAACTTCAGTATTTTTGAGTATTATAAAACCCGCGACCTATCAAGATGTTCTGTAATATCATCTTTTCAGTAGCGGGTATATAATCGAATGGTGAGAACGGTGAGACTCGAACTCACAAGCATAATTGCATTGGCTTCTGAGACCAACGCGTTTACCAATTTCGCCACGCTCTCATAACAAAAGCATAATACTTTTTATAAATTAAGTAAATTAATAAAAAAATATAATCCATTTATTAATACTGAATCATTAAAATCAAATTTATTTTCATGTAAAAAATATTTTGAATTAACACCTAATAAGAAATAATTAGTTAAACATTCTTTTTGATATGTAGAAAAATCATCTCCAATTATTTTTCTTGAAGTTAAAAATACTTTATTTTTTTCTTTCACTTTTTTTAATAAAAATGAATCATTAATAACTGGAGCAAAATCATCATTAAAATTTATTTCAATAATACTATTATATTTATTTTCAAATAATTCTTTCATTTCTAACATTTTTATTTTTTGTTTTAAATAATCATTTTTATTAAAATTTCTTAATGTCATATTAATCTCTACTTTATCGCACATTACATTTCTTGCTTTACCACCTTTAATTTTTCCAATTAAAAATCGAGTATATTTTTTATTAAATGTATTGAAATAATCATATAATTCACTCATAAATTCATTACTTATTTTAATAGAATCAACTCCATTATCACTATTAAATATATGTGTTGATTTTCCATAAATATTAATATCAATTTCACAACACATTGCTAAAAAAGAACCACACCTAGAATAAATTTTTCCTTCTTTTAAAAATGGAAATAAATGAATTGCAAATAAATATTTTGGCTTATGATTTTGAAAAAAATTATCATTTACAATTGATTTTGCTCCCCCATATTTTTCTTCTGCTGCTTGAAAAATTATTAAATAATTATGATTTAATTCTTTTTTATGTTCAAAAATATATTTACACAAGCATAAATTAATAGCCATATGTCCATCATGTCCACAGGCGTGCATATAGTTATTTTTTGATTTATAATATACATCATTTTTTTCTTTAATTGGTAAAGCGTCAATTTCACTACGAAAACCAATAATATCACTTTTATTAAGATTAACAAAAACTATGACACTTGTTTTTACTAATTTTATTTCAAAATTAAAAGGTTTTAAATAATTAAGAATATACTTTTGTGTTTCAAATTCTTTTTTTGAAATTTCTGGATATTGATGTAAATACCTTCTTAAATATACCAATTCATCTATCTTAGTTTTGTATTTATCTTGCATTTATCAATCAATTTTTCATCTATTTCTTTTATTATCCTACAAGGAACCCCCATAACAACCGAATTAGGGGGAATATCTTTATTTACTAATGTCATCGCACCAATAACAGAATTTTCTCCAATACAAATTCCTTCTAAAACAACACTATTCGCACCAATAAAAACATTATCTTTAATCACTACTGGTTTGCTTGATTCTGGCTCTAATACACCAGCGATTACCGTATTTGCGCCAATATGACAATTATTCCCAATTATTGCTTTCGCGCCAATTACAACACCCATATCAATCATAGTTTTTTTACCAATAGAAGCACCAATGTTTATAGTTGAATTCATTAATATTACTGCTTCATCACCAATTTCTACTTTTTCTCTAATAATCGCTCCTGGTTCAATTCGATAATTTTTATTTTCATAATCTAATAAAGGAAGGGCTTGATTAATACTATATTTAAATATTTCATAACTAATTATCTTAGTTTTATTTTCTTCTAAAAAATTTTTAATATTTTCTAAATCATCTTTAATAAAAGAAAAATCACAACTACCTATTATCTTTAAATTTTTACTATTTATAATTTTATCTTTATAATTAAAAATCATTGATGCTTCCGAAATATGCTTATTGTTTTTAATATAATTACTTAAATTATTTTCCATTAATTATTTCTCCAAAATCATATAGTTTTGCTTTTTTTTGCTTTATAAATTTAAGTGCAATTTTTGCTCCTTTTGCAAAAATTGCTCTATTTTCTACACTATGAATAATACTAATTGTTTCTTCTTTATTAATAAATTCAATTTTATGAATTCCAACATTATCATCTTCTCTAAAAGAAATAATTTCGACATCATTCAAAAACATTTTATTAATATATTTTTTTAATGATAATGATGTTCCACTTGGTATATCAATTTTATTTTTATGATGTGTTTCTGTAATAACTATTTTTTCAAACTTAAATTTTGTTAAAGACTCAATACATTTTTTTATTCCTAAAATTCCCAAAGAATAATTACTATCAAGACATATTGGCATTTCTAAACTTGCATTTTCAATTAATTTAAGTTGTTCTTGAGAATAATTAGTCGTGCCAATTACTAAAGGTAATTTATTTTTTATACAATATTCAAGTGTCATTTCTATTTGGTTTGGATAAGAAAAATCAATCACACCATCATATTTATTTTCATAATTAAAAATATCACTACCATTAATTACATCAACATTTTCTCCATATAAATTTTTAAAAGTACTACCCATTTTTCCATTTCCTATAATTAATATTTTCATAAATCTCCTATAAATTGTTCTTCAATTTGATTAATTAATTCCTTACTAGGATAATACAAAGGTAAACGGTAAGATAATGTCGAAAAACCAATTTTATTCATTAAATATTTAATTGGTATTGGATTAGGTTCATTAAATAACAAAGAAAATGATTTTTCATATTTTTCAAATAAGTCTTTTGCTTCTTCTTTTTTATTATCAAGAAATAAATTAATTATCTTTAACATTGTTTTTGGATACGCATTACTCGCTACCGAAATTAACCCCATACCTTTATTTTCAAGTGCATTAATAATTAACATATCATCTCCACAGTAAACTTGAAAATTTTTCTCTTGTAATGATAAACATTGATTATAAAGTTTTAATGTTGAACATTCTTTTATTCCTAAAATTTTCTTATTTTTACTTAATTGATGTATCACTTCAACACTTAAGTTTTGTCCAGTTCTATTTATTACATCATAAATATAAATTGGAATATTAACATTTTCACAAATTTCTTCATAATGCAAAATTATTCCTTGATCATTTGTTTTTATATAATAAGGAGTTAAAACTAATAAAGCATCAATATTTAATAATGATAACTTTTTTGCTTCATAAATTGCTAATTCAGTAGAAGTTTTTGAAACACCTACAATCAAATAAATATCTTGAAACTCTTTTTTTAATTTTTTAATTATTTTTATTTTTTCATTTAATGAAATTAATTCTCCTTCCCCAGTTGTCCCAAATAAAACAAAAGAATTAATCCCACATAATCTTTGATAAATAATTATCTTTTTTAAAGCCTTATAATCTATTTTGTTATTTTTATATGGAGTAATTAAAGCAGTGATTAGTTCAAAAAAATTATATTTCAATAGTAAACACCTTCTTTGCACTTCCAGAAATTGAATTTATTAATAAATTAACCTTTAAATATCCTTCATCAACATCAATATTAACTATTTCATCAACTAGATACATTTGATGTAAAATTAATGCCGCTGCAAATGATCCACTTCCACAAGATAAAGTAAAACCAACACCTTTTTCATAAGTTAATACTTTAATTAAATCTCGAGAAATAATTTTTACAAAATTTAGATTATATTTTTTTAATTTACTACTTATTAAAGAAGCAACTTTTTCACTAATATTTAAGTTATCTACCACACAAACAGCCTGATTATTACCAATATTTATCTTCTTAAATTCAAATGATTGATTGTTAAAATTAATTATTTCATTTTTTATCTTTAACTTTTGGATTGGAAATATAACCTTTACAATAAAGGGATCTACTTGTTCTAAAATCAATTGATATTTTCCTTTAATCGTTTCTATTTCAAGATAATCATTAAATATTTTTTTATTATATAAATAACAAGCAACACATCTTAATCCATTACCACATAATGATGCTTCACTACCATCACTATTAAAAAATCTTACAAATAAATTTTTGCAATCAACATAAATAAGACCATCTGCGCCAATTGAAAGATGTTGTTTACATAATTTTTTTGCTAATTCATTATAATTATCAACTTTTTCATTAGTAATAATAAAATCATTTCCACACCCTTGATATTTTTCTAGTTTCATAAAATCCCTCATAATATCATATTCTTATGGTATGAGATACAATGACAATTTAAGTAAAATTTCCGAAAGTTTATTATCAAAATTTAATAATGAAATATCACTAATTGATAATATAACTTTATTAACATATG
>CAZOAE010000071.1:0-4880 GCA_964577725.1 uncultured Erysipelotrichaceae bacterium
AGGAAATGTTATTGAAACTTCTATGCAATTTAAAGATTTTGTAACTAATTCAATTGATTTAGATTTAACATATGAAGAAGTAGGATTACAAAATGCGTTTACTAGTTTTGATATAGAAGATTTTACCTTAACTAATGATGAAACTTATTCACTAAATATTAAAGAAATTAATGAAGGTAGTGATACTGATAAGATGAATGCATTAACTTCTTTATCAAGTCAAATGTATCTTTATCTAAATGGTTCATCATATGGTGGAAATTATTTCATGGAGAAGGATTTAGAATCTTTTGAAATAGCAATTGATAGTGAAGGAAATCCAATTTCTTTTGAAGGAAGTTATGTTAGAATTGAATCTTGGGGAAGTTATAAATGTCAATATGTAACTGGTACATTTGAAGAAATGAATGAAAATACGATTTCAAAACTTTCGAATATTGAACATAGAATTGAATCTTTAGATGAAGTAATATCAAAGTTAGATGCTGATAATTATGAATTTAATGTTACAGTTACTACAGGTTCTTGGTCTAGTGATAATGCAGTATTTTCTTATAAATTAAATGGAAAAGCGGATGGAAGTAATTTTGAAATAACAAAAACTTCTTATGATTATGATGGTGTTGAAAATGGCACAACAACTATTGGATATAAACAAAATGGTGATAGTTATCGTAAATATAGTATTACTAATGATGTTGCTACATTTGATAGTGCTGATTCTACTGAAGGAAGTGCAACAAATTTATTAACAGATTTTACAAAGATTAATTCATCATTATTTGAAGAAGTTGATATGGGTTTTGAAAAAGTTAAAATTTATAAATTTGTTAAACCAGAATTGTTTGTTGGAACAACTTCTGCTGATTTGTTTGGTAAGTTTGGTACAAATTCTGTTCCAACTTATCCTGGATTTATTGAATTCTTTGTAGTAGTTTCAACCGAATCAATAGTTTTCAAAAATGTTAATGGAAAATACACTCAAACATATGAATTTTCTAATATTGGTGGTGTATCATCTATTAATACGACAATAAATGAACCAGTTAGTGAATAATTAAGTTTTAATAAAAGTATGTTTAATTAAAAACAGATGTCTTATATGGCATCTGTTTTTCTTATGATATTACTTACTTGCTTTAATCATTAATGAAGTCATTTTATTTGAGAAATCATATGGATCTTTTAATGGCATTCCTTCCATTAATAACGCTTGATCCAATAATAATGAAGCATATTCTTTTAATTCTTCTTTGTTCTCATTATATATTTTTTCTAAAGCACTAAATAGTTGATGATTTGGGTTTAATTCTAAAATTCTTTTTGCTTTATATGGAATATCTGGGTTCATTTGTGAAAATACTTTTTCCATTTCAAATGACATTCCTTCGCCAGATACTAAACAAACTGGTGATGTTGATAATCTTGTTGATATTATAACATCATCAACTTCATTTGATAAGGAATCTTTAATCGCGGTTAATAAATCTTTCTTTTCTTCTGTTTGTTTTTTTAATTCTTCTTTTTCTTCTTCACTTTGTAATGATAAATCTCCTTGAATTGACTTAAATTTCTTTTCATTATATTCACTTAAGACTTCAAGAGCAAATTCATCAATATCATCAGTTAAAAGTAATACATCATATCCTTTTTTCTTTAATAAATCCATTTGAGGCATATTTAAAGCAGTGGTTTTGTCTTTACAAGATGCGTAATATATTTCGGTTTGACCTTCCTTCATATTTTCTACATATTGTTTTAATGAAATATAATTATCTTGATTAATAGTATGGTATATTAATAAATCTTTTAATAAATCTTTCTTTTCACCATAGTTATCATAAACTCCATATTTAAGATTAATTCCGTATTCATTGAAGAATTCTTGGTATTTATCGAAATTATTTTCTTTAATAGAAGTTAATTCATTTATAATTTTCTTTTCAATGGAAATAGCAATTTTCTTAATTTGTCTATCTTGTTGTAGTATTTCACGAGAAATATTTAATGATAAATCACTTGAATCGACTAATCCTTTAATAAATCTAAGATAATCTGGTAACAATTCTTTACATTTATCCATAATAAATACACCTTTAGTGTATAATTGTAGACCTTTTTCGTATTTGTCAGAGTATAAATTAGTTGGTGCTTTTTTTGGAATAAATAGTAAAGCATTATATGAAATCATACCTTCAACATTTGCGTGCATGGAAGTAAAAGGATCTTCATATTCATAAAATTTAGTTTTATAGAAGTTATTTAATTCTTCTTCAGTAACATCTTTTTTGTTCTTTTTCCATAATGGAATCATTGAATTTAATGTTTTAAGAGATGTTTCTTGATGATATGTTGGCTCTTTTCCTTCTTCTTGTGAAGGGTCTTCTACTTCTTCAGTGATCATCATTTGAATTGGATATCTAACATAGTCTGAATATTTTTTTACAAGTGATTCGATACGATATTGATTTAAGAATTCACTATATTTTTCATCTTCTGTGTCTTCACGAAGATATAAAGTTATTTCAGTACCATTTGTTTGTTTATTTGATTCATCAATTGAATATGAATCTTCACCAGCAGATTCGAAGATATATCCTTTTTCTGCATAAGGTGATTTTGTTTCAACTTTTACTTTGCTAGCAACCATAAATGCTGAATAAAATCCAACACCAAATTGTCCAATTATATCAATTTCGTTATTGGCATTTTCGTTTTCTTTTAGTTTTTTTAAGAATTCTGATGAACCAGAAGAAGCGATTGTTCCTAAATTATTATTGACTTCTTCATAAGTCATACCAATACCATTATCGATAATTTTAATTGTTTTTAAGTCATTATTTGTTTCAATTAAAATTTGGTAATTGTCTTTTTTTTCAAGTTTTTCATCAGTTAAAGATAAATAGTGGTATTTATCAATTGCATCAGATGCGTTAGAGATTAATTCCCTTAAAAATATTTCTTTATTTGTATAAATAGAATTAATCATTAAATCTAACAGTCTTTTTGATTCGGTTTTAAATTGTTTAATTTCACTCATTTTTTTATTCTCCTTTTTGTAATACAAGTATATTATAGTACAAAAATTAGCAGAGTCAATAGCGGAGTGCTAAAAATTATAGTTTTTCTCCAGTGTAGTATCTTAAATTAGAAGTAATATTTTTGATTTTAGGATATATTTTTTTATATACATTATTAAAAAGATAATTATATTTTTTATGATTTTCTTCATTAGGTAAATATGAAGATGTATAATGCACCATATTATCTTTTGCTTCTTTTTCATTTTTAAAAATATTTAATCCAACAAATCCCACGATTGCGGCACCTAAAGAAGATGTTTCAAAAGTATGAACTTTATATACTGGTAATCCAAATATATCAGCGGTTATTTGGCAAATTGCATTTGAAATAGAGCCACCACCAGAAACCACTAGTTGTTTTATTTTTTGATGTGATTTTTTTTCTATGTATTCTTTTGCTTCTCTTAAACAAAATGCTATTCCTTCAACAATAGAACGATAGAGATGTATTTTGGTGTGCTTTTCTGAAAAACCAATAATTGCCCCTCTTGAATTAGGTCTTTCAAGTGAAGGTCCCCAGTAAGGAGAAAGAATTAAACCATCTGATCCTGGACCTATATCAAGCATTTTTTTATTTAGAATTTCAAGAGTGGCTTTCTGTTGAATTTGTGCTTCAAGTGATTCTTTTTCACAAAATTCATCTTTAAACCAATTTAACATCCAATAACCACGATAAATTTGCATTTCTGAATTATAGTGGTCTTTTTGTACTGAAGCATAAGCGGGTAAAAATGGAGAAGGTTCGATATATTTTTTTGATGAAATCGTTACTGTACAAGCAGTACCATATGAAATTGAAGCATAAGTTGGATCAATACAACCATTACCTAAACTTTCACAAGTTTTGTCTGAACCACTTCCTATTAATGGTAAACCAGTAGGAATACCAGTCATTTTTGATGCTTCTTCAGTTATATAACCAATGATTTCTCCAACATTAACTAATGTACAGTAAGTGCTTTTTGGAATATCAAAAATGCCATTTTTTAATTCAAATTTTCCATACCAAGTTCTCTTTTTATAATTAATAGGATAATGCCCCGCTAGATTTGCAATTGTATCTTTTAATTCGCCAGTAAGTAAATAATTTAAATATGTTGAAATATTAACATACTTTTCAACTTGATTCCAAATATCTATTTGATGTTGCTTTACCCAATGAGCCATTGTTTTTTGTTGTTGATATTTTAATACGGGTTTCATTCCTACGATTGAAAATAAAAATTGTTTCCATAATGGAAGTTTAGGTGCATATGTTGCTAATCTTTGATCTAACCATAATATTGATGGTCTTAAAACATTATAGTTTTTATCTAAAAATACTGCGGTATCACGAAATGTTGTTAAAACAACTCCAATTACCTTATTAAATAATTCTAAATGATTTTCTTTTAAATAGTTAGTTGCTTTACAAATATAAGAATAGTAAACATTTGGATCTTGTTCGCAATATCCATTTTCGTTATTTGAATATAAAGGATCATATTTTTCTTGTTTTATAGCTAAAATAGTTCCTTTTGTATCAATTAAAGATGCTCTTGCTGATTGTGTTCCTAAATCAAGAGCAAGAATAAGTTTTTCGTTTTCCATAAATAAATTAATCCTTTAAATAATTATAAGACATTTTAAGTTAAATGAATATAATTTTATAAAAGATTTATTTATCTTTAAATTCTAATACTAGTTTTGTTTAAATTTAAAAAGTGAAAGTTAAAAATATGAAAAAAGCCTAAATCACCAAATAATTTGAAAATGATACTTTTATTTTATTTTATAAATTGTTATACTAAGTATAGG
>CAZOAE010000072.1:0-4866 GCA_964577725.1 uncultured Erysipelotrichaceae bacterium
AGTGAAATAGAAAAAGAATTAAAATTAGAAGAAATTAAAACATTAGATGAAAAAAATAAGAAAAAAGTAATAAGACTAAATATTATTTACTATTTAATAGTGCTTGGAATTGGTTTGCCATTTGTAATTAATACTTATGATGAGTTCATTAATGAAGAAAATATTAATCAAATAAGTTCGTATATTTTAATTGTTTTATATGTTTTTGCTTTTGTTTTTCATTATATAATTATACATATTGGAAAAGATATAGATGACGATACTGGACATATTGTTAAAAGAATAATTGATAGAATTATTAGATTTATTTTATTTGGAAGTGCTATAGTGCCACTTAGTGATTATAATGAAAATTTAGTTTTGTTATTACCAGTATTTTGGATAATTGAAATGATTTCGGCAATTGTTACATTTGCAAAAAACGGTTGGTTTAGTCCTATTAAAAATTGGTTTAATAACTTATAAACACATTTAAAAAGGATAGCCAAATGGCTATCCTTATTCATTTTAGTTATTTAAAATAAATTATTTTCTTGAAATTTTAATAATTTTAACTTGGTATGGATTATCAACTTTAACAGTTAATGTTTCATTTTCTTTATGTCCAATAATTGCTTGAGCAAGTTTGCAAGCATTTGAAATTTTACCGGATTCTGGATCTGCTTCTGCTGGACCAACAATTAAATATTCTTCTTCATTATCATCATCTAAGAATTTTAATGTTACTTTTGAACCTAATGAAACTGTGTCAGTGTCGTGGTGTTCGATAATTCTAGCGTTTTCAATTAAATTTTTTAAATAAGCAATTCTTCCTTCAACTTCTGCTTGTTTATTTCTTGCTGCATCATAATCAGCATTTTCTGATAAGTCACCTTGTTCTTTTGCTTCTTTAATTTCTTGTGTTACTTGTGGACGAACAACATCAATTAAGTGAGTTAATTCATCTTTATATTTTTGTAAACCTTCTTCGGTTAAATCAAATTTTTCCATTGTTTTATCTCCTTTTTATAGACTAATTAATTATAACATAAAATAAATAAAATGATAGATATTAATTAATTAAGTTGTTCTTCTTGAAATGATTTTAGTACTTCTTCAAGTTCATCATATTCATCATCATCTTCAATATCTATGATTTCATTATTTTCATCAAGTATTCCAGCGATTATTTCATCTGGATTTTCATCAGCGTAGAACAAAACATATTCTTTGTTTCTTTCTTCTGATTTATAGGTAAAAAGAATATTCAATTCAGTTTTTAATCCTTTTTCATCAATAAATATAATTTTATCATCTTTCTTTTCCATTATTTTATCCTCTCATTTGTAGATATGTATCTAGTATAACAACTGCAGACATTTTATCAATAACATTTTTTCTTTTTTTTCTTGATAAGTCGGCTTCTAGTAATCTTCTATTTGCTTGTTTTGTTGTCCATCTTTCATCAATTAGAACAACTTTTAAATTAGGTATTTTTTCTTCAAGCATAGTTTTAAATTTTCTTGCTAATAGGGAGTGATCTGATTCATCTCCAGACATATGAAGTGGTAGTCCTAAGGCAATTTCTTTAATATTTTCTTTTTGAATATAGTATATTGCTCTTTCTAGTGCAAGTTCATATTTATTATCTTCAAAACGATAATTTTCTATTCCTTGAGCAATTATTCCCATAGAATCAGAAATAGCAATTCCTAATGTTTTTTCTCCTAAATCTAATCCTAATACTTTACCTATCATTATAGTTCTCCTAAAATTTTTTCTAGTGCAGAATCAAGTTTAGATATATCTTTTCCACCACCTTGAGCGACATCATTTCTTCCCCCACCAGATCCATTTGTTAATGAAGCGATTTCTTTAATGATTTTTCCAGCTTGATATTTTGTATGAAGTGAATTAGAAACACCAGCGATAAAGTTAATTTTATCTTCATTTACATTAGCAAGTAAGATAACATAGTCTTTATGAATAGTTTTTAAAGTATCAAATGTTGATATGAAATTTGTTTTATCAAGATTATTTAATCTTTTTACTAAGACATAATAGCCTTCTTTTTCAATAAATGATGAAGCGATTTCTTTTCCTTGATAACTTGATAATTTATTTGATAAGATTGAATTTTGTTTTTTAGTATCATTTAATTCATTAAGTAGTGATTTAATTTTATTATTTAATTCATTTGGGTTACCACATTTTAATAAATTTGATAGTTCATTTAAAGTATCTTCTTTTTTCTTTAATTGTTGATAACCTAATAATGATGTTTTTCCTTCAATTCTTCTTATTCCAGAAGCAATTGATTCTTCATAAGTGATAGAGAATATTCCAATTTCTTTAGTTGAATTTATATGTGTACCCCCACAAAATTCTATTGATACATCATCAAATGAAACAACACGAACAATATCTCCATATTTATCTTCAAATAAGTGCATTGCGGATAATTTTTGTGCTTCTTGTTTAGATAAGTATTGGATATTACATTTTAAATCTTGTTCAATATATTTATTAACTAATAATTCAATTTCTTTAAGTTTTTCATATGGTATTTTTTCATTATAGTTAAAGTCAAATCTTAAATATTCATCAGTATTTAATGAACCTTCTTGATGAACATCATTTCCTAATATAACTTGTAATGCTTTTTGTAATAAGTGAGTGCAAGAGTGGTTTCTTGTTATTTTATTTCTTCTTTCAATATCGACATTTAAAGTAAAGGTATCGCCAATAGAGATTTTTCCATATTTAATTTTAACTAAATGTAAGTTTTGTTTATTAACTGCTTTTATAACATTTTCAACGGAAGCAAGTGTAGAATCATTTTCAATTGTTCCTATATCTGCGATTTGTCCCCCACTTAAAGCATAGAAGTTAGTTTTATCAAAAATTATTTCGCCTTCTTCATCAAGATAATCAACTTTTTTTCCATTTTTAAATAATCCAATTACTTTAGCATTAATTGGTTTAGGATCATATGTAAATTCTGCTTTTTCTTGGAAATTCATTAAGTCTATTAATTGACTTCCCATTGATTGGAGTTCGCCCCTTGATGATTTTGCTCTTTCTTTTTGAATTTTCATTTCTTCATCAAATTCATCTTTATTAATTGTTTTATTTGCTTCTAAGGCAATTTCTTCTGTTAATTCAAATGGAAAACCATATGTATCATACATTTTAAACGCTATTTTTCCTGAAATTGTATTTTCTGTGGTTTGATTAATTATTTCACGAAGCATATTTTCGCCAGTAGTTAATGTTAAAGCAAATTTTTCTTCTTCATTTTTAATCATTTTAGATACTTTTTCAGCATAATCTTTTAAATATGGATAGTATGATTCCATATTTTCTGCGACTTTAAAGACTAATTGATAAAGAAATGGTTTAGTAATTCCAATTTTTCTTGAATATCTTACTGCGCGGCGGAGTAATCTTCTTAAAACATATCCACGACCTTCATTTGAAAAGGTTGCTCCATCACTTAAAGCGAATGTACAAGCACGAATATGATCAGCGATTACTCGATAACTTGTTTTATATTCTCCTTCATAAGGGAATTTAGCAATTTTACTGATTTCTTCGATATATGGATAAAATAAATCAGTTTCAAAATTTGTTTCTGTTTCTTGGAATATACAAGCAAGTCTTTCTAAACCAGCGCCAGTATCAATATTTTTATGTGGTAATTCTTTGTATTCACTACGATCTTTATTTGCTTCTGCGTTATATTGTGAAAAAACGATATTCCATATTTCAATATAACGATCATTTTCCATATCTTCAAATATTAGTTTTTCACCTAAATGATTAGGATCATATTTTTCTCCACGATCGAAAAACATTTCAGTATTTGGACCACATGGACCTTCACCAATTTCCCAGAAATTATGTTCACAAGGAACTAAATGTGATGGAGAAATTCCTAATTTAATCCATAGTGAATATGTTTCTTTATCAGTAGGGTGGTATGTAATATATAATTTATCTAATGGTATACCAAAGTATTTTTCACTAGTTAATAATTCATAAGCCCAAGGTAAAACATCATTTCTAAAATAATCCCCTATAGAAAAATTACCAAGCATTTCAAAAAATGTGTGGTGTCTAGCGGTATGACCAACATTTTCAATATCATTTGTTCTTATTGATTTTTGTGCATTTGTTAATCTTTTAAATGGTGGCATTTCACTTCCATCAAAGTATTTTTTTAATGCAGCGACACCAGAGTTAATCCATAAAAGTGTAGGATCATTATGGGGAATAAGATTTGCACTTGGTTCAATGTAATGTCCTTTTTCTTTGAAGAAGTTTAACCACATTGATCTAATTTCATAACTTTTTAGTTTTTTCATAAAATCTCCTTTTTAAACATAAAAAAAGTACCTTCAGGAACGAATAAATCGCGGTACCATCCTGATTCGTTAATATATAACGCAGACTCAATTAAATAAAGATAACGGATTTACCGCTGGAATTACCAGAGTCTCGAAAGTAGCCTTAAAGGTATCTTTAAACAATTTCCATCTTCTTGTTCTTTCTATAAAAGATATTTCTTTATTTGCTTTGTCAACGACTAATTTAATTATAAAAAATCAAATTATTTAAAGCAAACATATTTACTTAAATATTGTAATTAATCACGATAATAAGAGTTCAAGATTATCTATATCGGCTTGTTCTATTATTAATGGTAATCTAACATTCATTGATTTATAACCTAATTGTTTTAAATAAACCTTAATTAATGTTGAATTATTAGAAAAAGATAATATTTCGTGAACAAATACTAAATAACTTATTAATAATAGATTTTTAAAATTATTATTATAATCTTCTATTATTGTTTGATAATCATTACCAAATCTTAAAGAT
>CAZOAE010000073.1:0-4002 GCA_964577725.1 uncultured Erysipelotrichaceae bacterium
CTCCATATAGTTATGACTGGGGAAATGGTTACTTTGAAAAATTTAAATAATGACCATTGAATTATGGTGCAAACTTTTTATGAAAGGATGCTAACAATTTTTGGTAGTGTGTGAAGTTGTAACGAAATAGACTGACTCTGTCATTTTAGAAGATTAATCTTGATATAATGAATGTATTGAGATTTTTTTATTTTGGAAGATGTAGAATTTGTTGGGGTTAAGTACAATTCCACTTAGTCTTTCTAAAATGACTTTTTAATTTGAAGTTATGTTCTTATTTTTGTTTAATTACTACACTTTAAAGAACATAATAGTGTAAATGTGTTGACTTATTAACTTTTAAAATGTATAATACAGACAGATAAATGGAGAAATTTTTATGGAAAGATTAATAATGGATAAACTTATTAAATGGAAAGAATCAAAAGAGCGTAAACCATTATTATTGAAAGGCGCTAGACAAGTAGGAAAATCTTTCATACTTTTAGAATTTGGAAAAAAATATTATGATAATATAGTATATCTTCACTTTGAAGGTAATACAGAAACATTGAATAAAATATTTGAACCTGATTTAAATACCAATCGAATCATTGAAGAACTTTCTGTATATTCGAGACAATCGATATTTCCTAGAAAAACTCTTATAATTTTTGACGAAATTCAAGCCTGTGAACAAGCACTTACTTCATTAAAATATTTTTATGAAGAATCACCCGAGTATCATATTGTTGCAGCGGGTAGTCTTTTAGGGCTAGCAATCAATCGTGGAAAGTTTTCATTTCCAGTTGGAAAAGTAGATATGCTTACCATGTATCCATTATCATTTGAAGAATTCTTGCTTGCAACAAGTAATGATGTTCTTATTGAAAAAATTAAAGAATCATATAATAGTTTTACACCATTAGCAGATGTTTATCATAATTTAGCATTGGAATTGTATCGAAAATATCTTGTAATTGGGGGATATCCTGCTGCAGTAAAAACTTATCTTGAAACAGAAAATCTTGATGCTGTTCGTTCAATTCAAGCAGACATTTCAGATTCATATATTGCAGATATGGCAAAATATGCTAAACCTAATGAAACAATAAGAAGTATAGCAATTTTTAACACTCTCCCTTCTCAACTTGCAAAAGAAAATACTAAATTCCAGTATGCTGTAATTAAAAGTAATGCAAGGGCAAAAGATTATGAACTTTCGCTTCAATGGTTAAAAGCCGCAAACGTAGTTTTAGAAAATATAAAAATTACAGAAGGGAAATTGCCATTATCTATATATGAAGAACTTGATACATTTAAAATATATTATTCTGATGTAGGGCTACTTTGTTTCAAATCTGGAACTCTACCACAAGATATTTTAGTTAATAGTTCAATATCGGATAAATCTAGAGGTTTACTTGCTGAAAATTATGTTGCGGAACAACTAGTTGCTCAAGGTTATAGATTAAACTATTGGGAATCAAATGGAAAAGCTGAAGTTGACTTTGTTATTCGACAAAACGATTCAGTTGTACCTGTAGAGGTAAAATCAGCCGATAATGTAAGAGCACGCAGTTTAAAAGTTTTTATTGATAAATACTCACCAAATTATTCTATTAGATTTTCTACAAAAAACTTTGGTTTTGAAAATGGCATAAAATACATTCCTTTGTACGCAATATTCTGTTTATAAAAAATATAAAATATACAAAAAAAGTAAAAATATGTATTGTGGAATTCATAATATAATTATAACTATTAATTTATATAGTTATACTCTTATTGCAACACAATTAGTTAAATGAATCAACACTTCGAGTAGAAAATAAGCATTTAGAAATGATAACACTTTTTGAAAGATGATGAAATTGTATCAATATTAATTTCCTTTACCATTCGATTATTAATCTTAATATGTAATGTATTAAGATTTTTTTATTTAAAAACTTTTACTTTAAAATCAAATTTTAATAAATCTTAATATACTATTTTAAATTACATTTCTTTTTTTACTATTGTAATTAATTCTTCAATTGATGGTAATTCATTTTGTAAGTTTTCTGGTAAATAATCATTAATACGATATTCACTTACACCCATTGGTTTATTCATATCTCTTAAAGTATATTCAGCGATAACATTATTTTTATGTCTACATAACAATAAACCAATCGTGGGATTATCATTTATTTCTTTTATTTGTTCATCAATCGCAGTTAAATAAAAACTTAATTGCCCAGCATATTCTGGTCTAAATACGCCAATTTTTAATTCAATAACAACATAACATTTCAATTTAATGTTATAAAACAATAAATCAATATAATAATCTTCACCAACAACTTCTAAATGATATTGATTCCCAACAAATGCAAAACCTTTACCAAGTTCTAATAAAACCTTAGTTATATTATTAATTAGTGCTTCTTCTAAATCTTTTTCTTTTGCATCTTCTTTTAAATCAATAAAATCAAATATATAAGAATCTTTCATTGTTTCTAATGCTAATTCACTTTGGGGACTAGGAAGTTTAGTTTCAAAATTTGAAATCTTTTTTTGTTTAATTTGGCGAGAATATAAATTAGTATCTATTTGATGTGCTAAAACATTTACTGACCAACCATTTTCAATAGTTTTATTGATATACCAAAGCCTTTCTTCTTTTGAT
Organism: uncultured Erysipelotrichaceae bacterium; assembly: GCA_964577725.1. GTDB lineage: Bacteria > Bacillota_I > Bacilli_A > RFN20 > CAG-449 > CAG-449. Next base: position 2,654 of record CAZOAE010000073.1, read on the forward strand.
TTTACTCTTAAAATTTCTAAATTATGACTCCAAGTAATTTGTGCAGATGCCATCTGCACAATTTCAATTTCTGGATATTCACGATAAAACTTCGACATATTTTGAAGATTTCTAACTGAAAAGCCTTTTGAAGATGGAAATTCTTTATTAATTTCAAAAGATAAATTTCTTAAAAACTTATTTCCCCATTCACTATGTTCATTGATTACTTTTCCAATATTCCAATACAAAATTAGCATTTCTTTATTTGCAGACAAGACCGCTTTATGCTTTGCATTTCTAATTTGATTTTTAATACTCTCTACCACTGTTATATATGTTTTATCCATTATAAACACCTTCTTTTTTATTTATAAATATATTATTTTTTATTAAATCACTATTTATCTTTAATAACATCAAGTGCTTTAATTCTAGTACAATACAAACTAGTAACATAACCAATTATTAAAGAAATAAAAAATGTTAAAATAAATGTATTTTTAATTATTTCTATAATTGTGACATTTGAAAACAAATAAAATGATGAAGTTAAATCAAGTGAAATTACAACATTAACTATAATTAAAACAACCATTGAATAAACAAAAGATAACGCTCCTATTACAAAAGAAAATAAAATAAACAATTCTTGAATATCATTTTTTCTAATTCCCAATATTTTCATCAAAGCAATTTCTTTTTTCTTTTCTTCAATAAATAAATATAAAATTACAATATTCATCATAACTGCGCATAAACTTGATATAATTGTAAAAACATCTAAACATAAATTTACATAATATAAAACTTGATCAATATCACTTTGAATTTCTACAAATGGATCAATAACTGTATACTCATCATTAAGTTGATAATATTTACTAGACACGCAGTTTATTGGTTCAACATCACTTGGTGAAAAAGAAAAATTATCAACATAAAATAAACTTGTCCATAAAGAATCTCCATAGATAGTTATTTCATTATCATCAACAATTCCTACTATTTTTAATTTTACATATTGAAAATCATTATGAAATAATTCTTTTTCTTTTTTTGAAGAAACTAATGACATAAAATATAAATCTTTATTTAAGTAATTAATATAATTATCATCATTAAAAATATTTTTAATTATCCCTTTAGAAACAACTATTTCTTGATAAGATAAATTTTTTCTTCCAATTAATTCCTTATTTTCATCAATTACATTAAATTTTAAATGGTTATCATCAGTAATATTTGACATACTACCATACACAAAATCTCCTTCTAAATATGTTGATAAAATATTTTCTTCACTAATATAAAATTTATCAATAAAAGAAACAATTTTTTCTTCATCATTACTTAAAATAGTTGGATTA
>CAZOAE010000073.1:4012-4845 GCA_964577725.1 uncultured Erysipelotrichaceae bacterium
AACCATTAATTAGTAATTTTTCATTAACATAATAAGTGTAATTATTACTATAAAAATAATTATTAGAGTGCTGATTTAAGTAAGCAATATTAAGCCTTTCTTTTGTTTGTTTAGTAATAAATATCCTATTTTTTTCATAATAATTACTTTGATAATTACATATAAAATCAAAATGATAGTCATTATATTTTTCGTTTAATATTAACTGTTTTAACGCCTTAATTCTTTCATCTCCAATAATTTGTAAATAATATATTTTTTTAATTGTCCATGGTAAATAAGATGACGCTAAAAGATCATCAGTTATACTTAAACGCATTTTTTGTTCAAAAACATATTCATTCCAATAATAATTTGTATGATAAATTTTTATATCATCAGTAACAATAAAATATCGACATTTAAAATCAATATTAATATAATAATTCCATTCTTCATTAGATGCTTTATATTGAAAATGTAAGTAATTATTTTCTAAATAATTTGATAATGTCAAATAATCAGTTCCATTTAGATTCAAATTTTGACAAATTCTTTTAATATCTTTTTTTCTTAATCCTAAAATAATTTCATCATCTAATATTTTATCAAATGAATTAGGAAAAACACTTTCCCCATTATATACATTAAATTCATTAATTGAATTAGCGTTTAATTCTGCGAAAGAATAATTACCATTATTAGTTTGTAATTCAAAATAATTATTATTAATAACTAAATTATTAATATTAGATAAATAATATGTTCCCATATATGTAAATAAATCATTTTCTAATAATACATTTTCAGTATTTTCTTTATCAAGAGAATATATTTCATTAAAGCCATTATCA
>CAZOAE010000074.1:0-4803 GCA_964577725.1 uncultured Erysipelotrichaceae bacterium
CCATTTTTGAAATAATTTCACGATTATTAATTCTAAAAAATGAAAATTTCTTTCTAATTTTAATAATATCTTTAATATAATTAACCATTTTCCATCTTTTATCCATTAAATCATAATTAAATTGATTAATTGTATCTCCAGAATTATATGAATTAAATACACCTTTCTTTGATAAACCTATTTCTTGTCCAGAATGTAAAAAAGGAACACCGAATGAAAGAATTGTTGTTGCATTTAATAAATTAATTCTTCTAAGCCAAATTTCTTCATTTTCATATGAATTAGAAAAAACTAATTTATCATATATAGTTGCGTTATCGTGACATTCAATAAAGTTTATAGATTGACTTGGACTTTGAAATAAAGGTGGATACGCTAGGGGAATACAAGAACCTAAATAACAATGTTTAAATCCATCAATATAATTATAATCACCTAATATATATCCTTTTACCCCTAATTCATAATCTCCAGATTTTCCTTTTACAATATCACGGAAACGATCATTAAAGAAACCAATTTCAGGCATTTTATCGGCATTATACATTTTTGATTTTAATTCCCCATTTAAAGTTGAAGGCATATCCCAACCTTCTCCATAAATCATAAAACCTTCTTTTAATGCAGAACATTTTTCTTTTATTATATTAATTGTTTCTAAATCAATTAATCCCATTAAATCAAATCTAAATCCATCAATTCCAAATTCTTTAACCCAATAAAGACAAGAATCTATAATAAATTTTCTTGCCATAGGGTGCGTAGTATTAAATTCATTTCCACAAAAACTACCATTAGAAGGTGTACCATCTTCTTTAAATCTAAAATAATATGATGGACATAATTTTTCAAAACAAGAACTCTCAAGATTAAATATATGATTATAAACAACATCCATTACTACACGAATACCATTTTTATGTAATGTAGAAATCATCTTCTTTAATTCAATAATTCTTGCATATGGATCACTAGGATTAGAAGAATAACTACCTTCTGGAGTATTATAAAATAAAGGATCATATCCCCAGTTATATGATTCAAATGGATTATCATCACTAATAGTACAAAAATCATATATTGGCATTAATTGAACATGAGTAACACCTAAATATTTTAAATAATCTAAACCGATAGGATTAGAATTCTTAGATTTACAACTTGATTCGCTTAAACCTAAAAATCTACCTTTATTTTTTATTGATGTTGTTTTCATTGATGTCATATCACGAATATTCATTTCATAAATAATCGCATCTGTCATAGACTTAAATTTAGGTAAACAATCTTCATTAAGATTAATTTTTGTTTCATTAGGATTAATAATAACACCTTTGGAAGATTGTGAAGTTAAACTTCTAGCGTAAGGATCATTACAAGAAACTAATTGTCCATTTACTCTAACAACAAAATAATATTTTGCACCAGATAAATCACCTTTTACTCTACCATAAAATATTCCAGTATCAGTATCTTTTTCTAATGAATAAATGTTTTCTTTACCATCAATATCAGTGACAACATAACCTTTACTTGCAAGGGGCGAAAAAAATCTAAATGTTGTATATTGTTTATGATAATGAGCACCCATTATTTCATCAGCGTAATATAATGAGCATATCTTTTCATCTTTTAATAAAACGCTCATATCTAAATAACAAAATAAATATCTATCATCATAAATTTTATATTCTGAGCCAATCGTTAAACCTGGAACATTACTTAAAATATAATGAAAATGATGTCCAGTTTCTCTTTTATCTTGAATTGTTAATTCACAAATTCTTACATCATCACAATATAAATAAAAATGTTTTGCAAATGAATTATTATACTTTTTATGAACATGCACTTCAATTTTATGTTCTAAAGATAATGTAGCGTTAAAAATTTCATCAAATTTATTCATAAATACCCCTTTAAATCTTTATCTAATTTTCTTTACGATATTTTTCAGCTAAAACTCGTCTATTTTTTTCTTTAATGATAATACCATCTTTTTCTAAAGCATCTAAAAATCCATCAGCCTTAGTATATCCAATACCAAAATTATTAATTAACTTTGCTGTTGAACATTGACCAGTTTCAATAACAAATTCTTTAATCGCTTCATATCTAGGATCATTTCTTAAATCTTTATTCATCATATTTGGATCTCCTAAACCAGATTGAGCCATTTCATAAGGAGTAATAACTTGTTTTTCTTCCTTTAAAAAATTAGGATCATATTTTACTGGTGCTTGTTTTTTTATAAATTCACATACATTATAAATTTCTCTTTTATCAACATATGCCGCTTGCAATCTTATCGTAGAACGATATGTATTAATATGTGCTAGTAAATCTCCATTTCCCATTAAATGTTCTGCTCCACCTTCATCAAGAATAATTCTTGACTCTAAATTTGATGATGCTTGGAATGCAATTCGAGATGGAATATTTGCTTTAATTTCTCCAGTGATAATCTTAGTTGTTGGTCTTTGAGTTGCAATAACCATATAAATACCACACGCTCTTGACATTTGAGCAAGTCTTTGAATTAATTTAGAATTTTCTTTACTTTCATCACCAATAAAGTCAGCAAATTCTTCAGCAAATAAAACAATATATGGTAATTTTTCATAACCAAATTCTTCACACACTTCCATATATTCTTTATAATTTGAAGCACCATGACCTTGTTTAGCAAATAATGCATATCTTCTATCCATTTCTTGAACTAATTTTCTAAGAGCAATCTTACCATCTTCAGCAGTATTAATAATAGGACATAATAAATGTGGTATATCTTGATATTTAACAAATTCTAATATCTTTTTATCAATTAAAACTAATTTTAATTCATCTGGAGTATTTCTCATTATTAAAGACATAATAATGTTATGTATAAACACTGATTTACCAGATCCAGTAGTACCAGATACAAGTAAATGTGGCATATCATTTAATCTACAAGTAACAATTTCTCCAGAAATATTTTTTCCTAAAGGGAATAATAATTTATCTTTTTTATTTTGTTCTAACTTACTAAAACATTCTTTAAAAGAAACCAATTCACGAACATCATTACCAATTTCAATACCAGATGTATCTTTTCCTTCAACAATTGTTTCTAACCTAACTGTTTTATTTCCCCCTAATTTAATTGCTAAATCATTTTCAATACTAAATAAAACATTAGTTTTAACCCCAGCATTCATTTTAATATCAAAACGAGTAACAGAAGGACCAATTGTATATGAAATTGCTGTAGCGCCAATATTAAAATCTCTAAAACATTGATTAATAATATCTAAACGATAATTTGCTAACTCAATCTTTTCTAATTCATCTTCTTGTTGTTTCTTTTCATTTAATAAACTAGAATTCGGTAAAATATACGAATCATTTTGATTATCATTAATTATTTCACTAATATCATTTATTTCTTCTTTAACAACTTCTTCATTTGGGGAAGTTATTTCATCTAAAGAATCAAATAATTCATCAATTTTCTTTTTTGTTTCTATTTCTTTTTCTTCAATTACATTAGTATTTTCTTCATCAAAATCACTTTTTTCATCTATTTCTAATTGTTCAATAACATTAGATGCTTGAACTCTATTAACTTCTTGATTTATCTCATCAAATAAATTAGTTTGTACTGGTACTTCCTTAATAATTTCTTCATTTTTTTCTTCTTCAACTTCTTCAACTTCAAGATTTTCATTTCTATCATTATGTGCTTTTAAACGAATTTCTTTTCTTTTTTTATGAAATCTAACTATTGCTTTAATTAAACGAATAACTAAATCTTTAAATAATAAAATTAAACCAACAATAATAAAAACAAAAACAACTATTGATGTTCCAGTTTCACTTAAAGCACTATTGAAAGCACCCACTAGAAAATAACCAATAAATCCCCCACCTAAATTAGAAAAAATCTTATTAGTGCTTATCATTGAAAATATATACTTTTGTGTTTCATTTACTTGATTTTGATAAGTTGTAAAAAATGTATCAATATAAATATTATGCCCCATAGAAGCCGCAATACAAAAACCTAATATTAATAAAATTGCCCCTAATATTTTCAAATCAATATGAACTCTAAACATTTCTTTTTTTATCATTAGATAAATCCCAAAAAATATTAAAAGCAAATAAACAAAAATATAAAATATTCCAAAAATATAAGAAAAAATGTATGTTAAGGCTTCCCCAACAACACCATAATTTAAAAAACCAATAAAAGATAACAATACTAAAATTAAACCATATAAAACTGCTTCAGCATCTGAAGATAAGATATAATCATTTGGATTTTGTTTTGGAGTTTTTTTCTCTTTATTTTTCATAAGCACCTTTATCTTAACACATCTACTATTTATTATTAAATATTTTATAAAAATAAATCAACTAAAATAAATAGCGATATTACTATCGCTAAACATTATTCTTCAACTATAATTTCAATATTTTTTTCCTTATTGACTAATTCATCATTTTTTGCATTTTGAATTTTATCAACTTCTTTATGCGAGTTATCAATAATATTTATTAGATTTCTATTTTCATTAGAAATGGAAGTAAGAGTAATTCCACCAATGAAACAAGTTGCAATAATTATCAAAATACCAAAAATACCAAGACTTCTTGCGACATAATCAAACTTAGTTTTATTTGCCTTTTCAATTCTGTTTTTCATAATTTTTTACTTCCTTTCTATCATTCTTAATTTCGCACTTTTCGCACGAGGGTTGTTTTCAATTTCTTCTTCAGTTGGTAATATTACTTTTTTGTTAACCAATATATATTCAA
>CAZOAE010000075.1:0-4786 GCA_964577725.1 uncultured Erysipelotrichaceae bacterium
AACATATTGAACAATTAAAGATATTTCATTTTGTATTTTAATTTCAGCTTTTGTAAAGTTTTCAACTTTTAATTTTCCATCTTCAATAACAAAATTATAATCGGTATTATCATTACCCAAATATTCAAGAGAAAACTTTTTTAAAGATAAATCAATATCATAATTTTTTTGTGCAGTAATGTAATCAGATCCATTAACTGACATTGTGCTCGAAAAAGAAGGTATAACAGATACAATGCAAGAAATTAACATTAAGACTATTGCAAGCCACCAAGATTGTTTTTTTGAACCTTCAATGACATTTTTGTTTGAAAATAATGTTGAAAAAATAAATTTAATAGATTTCATTTTTATAATCCTTTCTTTTAGTATAATACAATGAAAAAGATTTTATTTCAAATGAAATAAAGATATTGTTAACACTTACACCACCACTAAGTGAACATATTTTATAAATTTAAAGATGGAACTTAGAAAAAAAACTTATTTTGTGTAGAAATTGGTATTTGCAATTTAAAATAATTCGTGTAAAATATAATTATTAAAAGGAGATTACATATGGAAGAAAAAATGCCACGCTATGTTAAAATCGCTCACGATATCTGCTCTAGAATTTTATCTGGTGAATTTAGAGAAGGTGATCTTTTAAAAGGAAGATCAATGCTTGCATCAATGTATAATGTTTCACCAGAAACAATCCGTAAAGCAATTATTATTCTTGCTGATGAAGGAATTTTAGAAGTAAAACAAGGAGTTGGAATTTTTGTTGATTCTGTTGTTAAAGCAAAACAATACGCTGATGGTTGGGATGCGCAATCAACAGTTGATGAACAATATTCTAAAGTTACTGCTTTAATTAAAGAAGCAAATAATATTAATGAAAAATTACAAGAAGCTCTAGCGGATATGATTGATAATTTTAAATATCAAACAGATGAATCAATCACATTCCACAAAGCAACTATTCCTGCAAAATGCTGGTTAAATAATAAAACAATTGGTGAAGTTTATTTCTGGAATTATACGGAAGCAACTATTGTCGCAGTTATTGATGGACAAAATGGTTCAATTCAACCATCACCTGGACCTGATTATCCATTAAGAAGTGGAGATACATTAGTTTTAGTTGGAAAAGATGAATTATCATTTGACCGTGTTGTAAATTTCATTACATACGGAATTGAAGATTAATTTCTATTTTCTAAGGCTTTAAAAAATATTTCAAGATAATTTTTACTTAATGATTTTTTAATAAAAATAGAATTTTTAGTGTAATTAATCGCACTCAATAAATTTAAAGGTAATAAAGAAAGAGATGATAAATTTCTTTCTTTTTTTGATTCAATTTCTTGATAAATACTAATCTTATTCTTAACACCATCTAGCCCAGATTTAATTAATAAATAAACATATATATATGGAGAAAGAAAATGATCGGGATTTCTAATTTCTATTCTTTTTTTATTAGGGTGTGATTTCGGTATTCTAATCATTGCTTGTCTATTATATAAGCCAAAACAAATAAATCTTGGTGATTCTAAACCATCTGCTAATCTTAAATATGAATTATCTGTAGTATTAGCGAAAATATTAATATCTTGAGAATGATTTAATATTCCATTAATAAAATAATAACAAAATTGAGAAATTGAATTATTATCATTAAATAAATTGTTATTCTCTTGATCTTTTATTGATAAATTAAGATGTAATCCATTACCTGGCAATCCTTTTTTTATTTTAGGGGCAAAAGAAGATTTTAAATTATGTTTTTTAGATATCTTATCAATACAATCTTTTATGATTATCATTTTTTCGATTGATTTTAATGGGGTATCATAATTATATGATATTTCATATTGTGAAGGACCAACTTCATGATGAAAGGCTCTCACTTCTATTGCCATTTTTTCTAAATTAGAAATAATTTCGTGAATACATTTTTCACATTTTTCATTTCCAACTTCAAAATATGTTGCTTGATCGAGAAAGGAATCATCTTTATTTAATAAGTAAAATTCTATTTCTAATCCCACAAAAAAATTATAACCTTCCTTTTTATTTAATTCATAAAGATAATTTTTTAGAATATAACGACTATCATTTTCGTATGGAGTTATTTCATTTTCATATAGATCACAAAAAATATTAATTGTTAATTCTTGTTGATCTAGATAACGAAGAATGATGATTGATGAAAAATCAGGGTGTAAATATAAATCGGAATCAATATCTGTTTTTAATCCAGTAATAGATGATCCATCAAATGATATTTCATTATTATATATTTCTTTTTTTCTAGTAACAGGGAGAGTAATGAATCTTATTTGAGATAGTAAGTCTAAAAATGATAAACGAATATATTTAATATCATTAAGTTGTAAATATAAACTAAATTCTTCAAATGTTATCTTTTGATTCATAAAAAAACCTCTTTTCGTTTTAATATATGATAAGAGATTATTTTTTATTTATTTAATTGTTTATTTGCTTCATATAAAGCAATTCCTACTGCAGTAGGTAAATTAAGTGAATCTATTTCATTACTATGATTTATAATAATAGAATCATCATTCAAATAATCCATTGGTAATCCACTTGATTCATTACCAAATATTAGTGAAATATTTGTTTTATCATCAAAAGTTGTTTCTTGTAATGAATAGCTTGCTTGAAGCATAAATGAATATTGTTTATGATTAGGATAATCTTCTAAATATTTATTATAGTCATCATAATAAACAATATTACATAAGAAAAAAGCACCCATTGTAGCACGAAGAACTTTTGGATCAAAAATATCTATCGCTGGTTTAATTACAATAATATTTTTAAAATTAAAACCTAAAGCACTTCTAATAATCGTTCCAAAATTTCCCATATTCATAGGGTTAACTAATACTAAATGATTTTTATCTTTTTCAATAGTCATTTTATATTTTTTTAACACTGCTGCGACATAACAATTTTCTTTATTTGATAATTTATCTAATAATTTATCATTAATTACCATTTCAACATTTTTTCTTAATGAATTAATTAAATTAATTACTTCTTCATTTTTAAAAGAAGAATGTATGATAATTTTTAATACATCTTGTGGTCTATTTTTCAATAACTCAATTGTAGGGAATGCACCTAAAATATAAGAATAAAATGAATCTTTTTTATAAGTTTTAACTTCCATATAAATATTATAATCAAATTTCTATATAAATACATATGATTTAATTTTGTTTGTTAAATTTTAATTTTTTAAATAAAATAATAAACAAAATTAATTGAATTAATGCGGTAACAAACCAAGAAATAGGATATGAAATTGTTAGTCCTTGAATATTATGGAATTTATCCATAGTAAAGAAACAAAAAATCCACATAATTCTTAAACCACACGCTCCAATTAAAGTAATAATTGTAGGAAGTAAAGAATAATTAATTCCCCTTAATGAATATGCAAAGTTATCCATTAAACCACATAAAAAGTAAGTAGTAATAATAATTATTAATCTTTCTTTAGCCGCATTAATAGCTATATCTGTATGAATATATAAATGTAATAATTGATTTTGAAAAAGAAGAATTATAAAACCGATAATAAAATTGACACATATAATTAAAATACTTGAGTAGATAATACTTTTTTTTATATTTTTCTTATTTTTTGCTCCATAATTTGCTGATACAAATGCAGCACAAGATTGAGCAACAGAAATCATTGCATTATAAATAAAACCTTCTAATGAACCTGCTGCACCATTACCGTCAACAACATCTGTTCCCAAAGAATTAATACTTGATTGAATTAAAACATTAGATAAAGAAAAGATAACTCCTTGTAATCCAGCAGGTAAACCAATCTTTAATATTTCTATTGCTTCTTGTTTATAAAAACGAATTGATTTTAACTTAAACTCAAAGAATCCTTTATTTTTAAATAAAGCATTTAAAATTAATAAAGCAGAAACAGCTTGAGAAATAATGGTTGCTAAACTGACACCTGGAACATCCATTTTAAATACAATAACAAATATTAAGTTTAATATAATATTCACCATACCAGATAAACTTAAATAAATAAAAGGTCTTTTTGTATCACCAGTTGCTCTAAATATAGCCGCGCCAAAATTATAAATCATTGAAAATGGCATACCTAAAAAATATATTTGTAAATATTGTGTCGATAAATCAATAATTTCTTCTGGTGTTCCCATTAATTTTAAGAAAATATGAGATGTAGAAAAACCAAATAATCCAATGATAATCCCAACTATAAAAGAGAATACCATTGCGGTGTAAACAACTTTTTGTCCCTTTTCTTTATCATTACTTCCATAGCATCTAGCCATTAAAACATTAGAGCCAACCGATAATCCTAGAAAAAGATTGATGTATAAATTAATTAGTGCATTAGTTGATGAAATTGCTGCAGTTGAATGAATTGAACCAAACTCTCCACATATTATTAAATCAGCGGCATTATAACAAAGTTGTAAAATACTAGATAATATTAAAGGAATAGAAAAAAATATTAATTTCTTAAATATATTTCCAGATGTCATATCAATTTCTTTTTTCATATTTAATTACCAAATGAAAATTATACTCTTATAAGTTTTTTTAATCTATACTTACTTAAATAAAAATTAATGATTATTTATTGAATAGAAAAAGTAATTTTTATAAAATAAATTTATGGAAAATAAGAGTTATTATAAATCTAAATTTAATTTAAGAATGAGTGATTATTCTTGTTATGATAAAATATATCCACATACAATTCTTG
>CAZOAE010000076.1:0-4765 GCA_964577725.1 uncultured Erysipelotrichaceae bacterium
AAAGATCGTGTTATTATTAAATCTGATGGTAGTTATACTTATCTTCTTCCTGATATTGCTTATCATATTAATAAACTTGAAAGAGGATTTGATTTATGTGTTGATGTTTTAGGTGCTGATCATCATGGTTATATTGAAAGAATGAAATCATCATTAGAAATGTTTAACTATCCAAGAAGTGCTTTAGAAATTGAATTAATTCAAATGGTTAGATTATTTAAAGATGGTGCTGAATATAAAATGTCAAAGAGAACAGGTAATGCTGTTTCAATGAAAGAATTATGTGAAGAAACATCAGTAGATGCAGTTAGATATTTCTTTGTAAGTAGAGCGGCTTCTTCGCATTTAGATTATGATATTGATTCTGCAAAAAAACAAGAAGCATCCAATCCAGTTTATTACGCTCAATACGCTCACGCTAGATTGTGTGCTATTTTAGAACAAGGAAAAGATATTCCATTAGATAAAACTGGAAAATTCTTAATTGAAGAAAAAGAAAAGAAATTATTAAAAATTCTTGCTGAATATCCAAAGGAAATTCTTAATAGTGCATTAACTCGTTCACCATATAAGATAACAAATTTCATTCAAAAACTAGCAACTTCGATAAATGAGTTTTATACTATATGTAGAGTGATAGATAGAAACAATATGGAAGTTTCATCATCACGAATCGCATTATGTAAAGCGTGTCAAATTGTTTTAAAAAATGCTTTAGAAATAATTGGTGTTAATGCACCTAACAGAATGTAAAAAAGGAGAAAAAAATGGAAAAATCAAATTTAGATGTAGCATTTGAATTAGTTTCAAGAAAAAAAGTACCTGTAGCATTTTCAAAGTTATGGGAAGAAGTAAGTCAAATTCAAGGACTAAGTGAAGAAGAAGCAAAACTTAAAGCAGGTAAGTTCTATACTTCATTAACTCTTGATGGTCGTTTTATTACCTTAGGAGAAAATACTTGGGATTTAAGAAATAGACATACATTTGATAAAACTCGTGTTGATATGAATTCATTTTATTCTGATGATTATGATGCTGATGAAGTTGAAGAAGAAGATTTAGAAGATTTAGATGAATTAGATGAAGATTTCGAAAAAGAAGAAGATGACGAGGAAGAAGAACTCGAAGAAGAATTTTAATTTAGGTATTATTTAAAGGAGATAAATACATATGGCATTAGTAAATATGAAAGAAATGCTTCTCAAAGCGAGAGAAGGAAAGTACGCAGTTGGACAATTTAACATTAATAATGTTGAATGGACTGCAGCAATTCTTGATAAATGTCAAGAATTAAATGCACCAGTTATTTTAGGTGTAACATCAAGTGCAGCATCTTATATGGGTGGTTGGCATACAGTAGTTGGTATTGTTAGAGGTCTTATTATTGATCACAATATCACAATCCCTGTTGCGTTACATGTTGATCATGGTGGATCATTTGAAATTTGTAAAGCAGCGATTGATGCTGGATTTACATCAGTAATGATTGATGGCTCTCATCATCCATTAGAAGAAAATATTGAAATAGTAAAACAAGTTGTTGATTATGCACATTTAAGAGGTGTATCTGTTGAAGCTGAATTAGGAAAAGTTGGTGGACAAGAAGATAATGTTGTTGCTGAATCAATGTACGCTGTACCAGAAGAATGTTTATTAATGGTACAAAAAACTGGTATTGATTGCTTAGCACCAGCACTTGGTTCTGTTCATGGACCATATCATGGAGAACCAAAATTAGGCTTTGTTGAAATGGATACAATTAATAATCTTGTTGGAACACCATTGGTATTACATGGTGGATCTGGTATTCCTGAAGATCAAATTAAAAAAGCAATTTCATTAGGAACTGCAAAAATTAATGTTAATACTGAATCACAACAAGCATGGACTAAGATTGTTAGAGAAATTATTGCTAAAGATGAAAAAGTATATGATCCAAGAAAAATCATTGGTCCTGGTAAAAAAGGTATTGCTGAAGTTGTTCAAGCAAAATGTGAAATCTTTGGTTGTATTAATAAAGCATAAGTTAATTAATGTTAAATTAAAAAATCTTTATAAATTGTTTTAATTGATGACTATGAAAAACTTAATCTAAACAATTAAGAAGTTGCCTATTTCAAAACAATTAATTAGAATTAAATCTATTTTATCAATAAAATTGTATGTAATTTCAATTTGTTATAAAGTAGATTTTTTTTGATAAATTATGATTTCATTAATTAATTTACAAATTTCTTTTCTAGTAGCAAATAAAGTAGCAAATAAAGTGGCAAATAAATAATTTTTATTGAGATAAGATTAAAAAAGTTTTAAAATTTGATTGTATGAAAAAGAAATTAGTATTTTTATTTTTAGTATTTTTAGTTAGTTGTGGTAATACTTCTTCAACAAGTTATTTTGAACCAAGTTCTTCAACAAAAAATACAAGTTCAACAGCGGAAGAAGCAACATCAAGTTTTTCTTCAAAAAATGATACTTCCACTTCTTCTAATAGTAATTCATCATCAACTGGTTCTATTGTAGGAAATAAAACAAATCTTTATAATGCAACAATAGAAAATAATATGCCAGATAATTATTATGAATCTTGTCGTGGGTTAAAAGGTGCAGCATTAAAAGAAGCATTATACAATATTATTAAAGGGCATACATATTTTATTTATGATGAAACAACTCAGTTTTATAAAGATATAGATGAAGATCCATATGATTCTAGTAAAATGTATTTTATTTATACTGGTTCTACTTCAAAATCAACTGGTTATAATAAAGAACATATTTGGGCGAAATCACATGGTAAATTTGAAAAAAAATATCCAATGCATAGTGATTTACATAATTTGCACCCTTGTAATAATAATTTAAATAGCACAAGGGGAAATTTAGATTTTAATGAAGGTGGAGAACTTTTATCTTCATATAATGGAAATAATAAAAGAGTAAATGGAACTTCTTTTGAACCAAGTGATTTTTCTAAAGGTGATGTTGCTAGAACTATTTTTTATATGGCTGTTAGATATGAAGGTGATGGTAATGAAATGGATTTAGAGTTATCATCTCCATCAAGTAATAATTATTATGATTTTTCTAATGGTGCAGATGGAGTTCATGGTAATTTTGATGCGTTATATAAATGGGCAACATCTGGACAAGATCCAGTTGATGATTATGAAGTAAGTAGAAATAATAAAATTTATAGTAATTATCAAAAAAATAGAAATCCATTTATTGATCACCCTGAATTTATTGAGATGATTTATGATAAAAATTATAGTGGTGCTGGAGCGTTAATTGATAATAATCCTTATGTAGAAGAAAGTGAAGAATCTAAAATTGAAAGATTTATTGAATTAGTAAATAGTATTCAAGATATTACATTATTAGAAACAAAAACTATTATTGAAAAGGCTGAAAATTTATATCAAAATTTATCAAATGAAAGTAAAAACAGTGTTAATGAGTATTATCAAAAATTAATGCAAAAAAAGACTGAATGTAATGAATATTTTTTCCAATATAATATTGATTATGTTATTAGTTTAATAAATGAAATTGGAGAAGTTTCTTTATCTTCTAAAGATAAAATTGAAAAAGCAGAAAAAGCATATAATGATTTATCAAATGAACAAAAAGAAAAAGTTACAAATTATGATATTTTAGTTAAAGCAAGAGAAGATTATAATGTTTTATTAAAAGAAAATGCTAGTAGTAACTTTATCTTTGACTTTACTAGTTGTACTGGCGCAAGTGATTCCTATAAAAGTGCAACTGTAGTTTATGAAGATAAAAGTATTTATTTTTCTCAATGTTATAAAGATAATAATGGAATTAGATTCGGTTCAAAATCGACAAGTGGTATAGATAAAAAGTTTTCAAGTGCGATTGAAGGATTATTAACTACTTGTCATTCAATGGAATTATTATTTGATATAACTGGTACAACAATTAGTTTAACTACTGAAAATCAATATGGTAATACACACAATTTATATTTATTAAAATCTAATGATGGTGGTAATACTTGGGTATTAGCATCTTCTATTAATGGTGCAGACAATTTTGGCGAAACAAAGACTCATACTTTTGATTTGGATTCAAATTATCCTAGATATGCTTTTGTTATAGATGGGACAAAAGAGCCAAGATTAGTAGTTTCAAAACTAGAAGTAAAATAATATGAATAATAGATTTATACTTAATAATGAAGTTATTTATAGAAAGGATTATCTATCTTTTTTAGAAAAAATTTATAATGGTTTTATAAAGAAAATTAATGATTTTGGATATGAAGAATGTTACTCTCGTTCATTAAATGAAGATTTATTGTTTAATATTAGTGAAAAAATAATTTATAAAAATGTTACTGAATTATCAATTATTTCTATTTTTGATGATGAAATAAAATCTCGTACTGAAATGATTAATTTATTAAAAATATATTGTGATTATATTTTTGATTTAACTTATATTAAATTAATTGATGGTTATTTAAATAATGAAGATAATTTTGTCGTGGGTTTTTATGATAATGAACATAAATTTATTGAGTGTTTTAAAGGAAAAATAGAATACAAAAATGGAAAATATTATGATTATGTTTATATTAATGAACAAATAGTATTTATAATTGAAAATATCTATAATCAATATAAGATTATTTCACCAAATATTAAGGAAAACTATATTGGTGGAGTTCTTCTTGATAAAGATGAAGTGAAATCAAAAGAAATAAAGGCAAGCCATTTAAATTTTATCCCTATAGAAA
>CAZOAE010000077.1:0-4749 GCA_964577725.1 uncultured Erysipelotrichaceae bacterium
ATATGACTACGAATAAGTTAGCAAATCGTGCTGGTGTTGCTCAAAGTTATTTAAGGCAAGTAGAATTAGGTAATACTAATCCAACGATAGAAAAGTTAGGATATATATTAGAAGTTTTAAATGTTTCATTAAAAGATTTTTTTGATGATGATAAAGATAATAATGATTTAGTATCTTTAATAAATAAATTAAATAATAATGAAAAAGAAATTATTATTAATTTAATTAATGTTATTGTGAATAAGAGATAAAATTATAAATTAAAAAATAACTATCCATATAGATTTTAATATTTATAAATAATTTATTTTTTAATTTAATGACCATTCATCTCATAAGAATTTACGAAAATAAAAATACCCCATTATAATGAAATTGCTAATGCATTATAAGGAGGTATGAATCATGATTGATTCCAAAGATATATTATAACTTTTATCAATTCCAAGCGATAATATTTTAATGTATCTATAATTAGTGATACAAATGATATATGGTATTAGAAATATTTTCAAAGGAATATATTTTTCCAATAAAAAAGGTGATTAATCTTCATTAACCACCCCATAAGATTTGACATTTTTTTAATTAATAATTAAATTAGTCAGCAATATATGGTAATAAAGCCATATATCTAGCACGCTTAATAGCTACAGCAATTTCTCTTTGATGCTTTGCGCACGCACCAGTAGCACGGCGTGGAGAAATTTTGCCATTTGGAGCAACAAATTTCTTTAATGTTTCAACATCTTTATAATCTATTTCAGCGTTTTTATTTTTGCAAAAAATACAAAATTTCTTTTTTGCTCTTACTTTCTTAAAAGCCATAATAATTCCCTTTCTTCCGTATTAACGGATTATTTAGAATGGTAAATCATCATCATTTACATCAATAGAAGAAGTTTGTCTTTCTTCTAAATTGTTATTTGTTTCAGCATCTGGAGTATAACCATAGTCTGTTTCTTCTCTATTTAAAGAACTAGATTTTGGTTCTAAAAATTGAACTGAATCACAAATAACTTCAATAACATTCGCCTTACGACCATCTTTTGTGTCATAAGATCTTTGATTTAATCTACCATCAATTCCAACAAGTGAACCCTTGTGGATGAATTTGTAAGCATTTTCTGCTTGTTGATTCCATACAACGCATGGAATAAAACTTGTGGTCTTTTCTCCATTAGGACCTCTGCGGTTATCTATTGCAACAGTGAAGGAAGCAACAGAAGCACCATTTGGTGTCTTTCTCAATTCAGGATCTCTAGTAAGACGACCCACTAATACTACACGATTAATCATATTTTTTTCCTCCTATATTTTAGGACTTGTTATTTTGCTATTACTAAGCTACGAATAACATTTGGATTAATTTTTGCGATACGGTCAAATTCATTAATTCCAGCAACAGAATTAGTTGAAACTGTAACTACAACATAATATCCTTTTTTATCACCATTGATTTCATATGCAAAATCTTTTAAACCCCATTCATCGATAGTTTCAATAGTTCCGCCATCTAAAACTAGGATTTCGTGTAATTTACCAATTAATTGGTTACGATCTGCATCTTCAAGGTTTGCTTTAAGAATATACATAATTTCGTACTTTTTCATCTTTACACCTCCTATGGACTAACGGTTAATGTAAATACATTAACAGTAGGTTAAGTAGTTCTTCACTAACTACGCAAAAAAATTTTACACAAAAGGATATTACTTTTCAAGTAATTTGAGCAAAAAAACAAATCCCTTCATCTATAACATTTGCAGTTTTTTTTAAAAAAATTTAAATTTTTTGCTTTTCTTTTAATTTTTTTAATATTGCACGCTTGCAATCTTGTTTTATTAATCTAGCACCATACATATTATATTCATCTATGGAGTGGGTTAAAACTTCGTTTATATCACCAATTTCAAAGTTGATTGATAAATTTTTAAAATAATTTTTTGCAATAATATTTTTACTTTTTTCATTTAAAAAATCAAAGATTATTATTTCATCAATCCTTGATAAAAATTCAAAACGAAACCTATTTTGTAAATTATCCATTAAAAAGGAATCATTAATTTTATTTTTATCAATATTCATTTTGAAATGTAAATTCTTATCAAATCCATAATTACTTGTCATAATAATCATTGTATGTCTACAATCTATTTTCTCGCCTTTAATTGAATCAAAAAATCCTTGATCAAATATTTGTAAGAAAAAATCTAACACTTCCGTACTTGCTTTTTCTATTTCATCTAAAATAATTAAGCTTTTAGGATGTGCTTTTAAATCTCTTACAAGTTTTGTATTTGCTTCTTGTGATGAAAATCCTATTAGTTTATTTAATGAATTAATTTCTTGATAACTTGACATATCTAAATAGATTATATTTTCTTTTGAAAAATAAACTTCTCCTATTATTTTACTTATCTCAGTTTTTCCAACTCCAGATGGACCTAAAAATAACATATTTAGTAATGGTTTATCTACGTCATATATTGCATTATCAATAAGAGATAATGTATTAACAATTTTATTAATCGCAGAATCTTGCCCACTTATTTTTTGCTTGATTTTACTTAAAACAATTTCACTTTTACTAAATGAATTGATTGCTATTTTATGATATGTTTCAAAGGTATTATTGACATCATTGATTGTTAGTTCATTTTTTGCAATCACGCAAGAATTATCCAATAAATCTAACGCTTTATCTGGAAAAAACAAATTAGGCAGATATATTGAAGTAACTTCCACAATATGATTTAGGACCTTATTAGGAATAATTAAATTATAATAAGATTCATAAATAGATTTATTTTGATACAAAATTTCTTTTGTTTCATTTTTGCTAGTTTGCTCTAATTTTATAACTTGAAATCTTCTTTTTAAGGCTTTATCTTTTTCAAAAATTGTTTGAAATTCATCTTCTGTTGTCGCACCAATTAATTGAATTTGATTTCTACTTAAATATGGTTTTATTATATTAGCGGCGTCGATTGCACCTTCTGCACCACCAGCTTTTATAATGTTGTGAATTTCATCAATAAATAAAATACAGTTCCCATCTTCAATCACTTTTTTTAAGATTTTTTTTATTTTTTCTTCAAATTCCCCACGATATTTAGTTCCGCCTACAGTTGATGCTAAATCTAATTCATATATCATTTTATTTTTTAAATTAGGCACTTTGTTTTCTTTTAATAATTTTGCTAATTCTTCTACAATCGCAGTTTTTCCAACTCCAGGTTCTCCAACTAAAATAGCATTTGGTTTATTTCTTCGTGACAACGCATTTATAAGTTGAGTTAATTCGTTTTTCCTACCAATTAATGGATCATGATTAGTATTGGATAAGTTATGTAAATCTGTGATTAAATCTAAATCACTTTTTTTTATTAAATGATTTTGTATGTTATGAATTATTTTCGAAGTATCAAATTTTAATTTTTTTAATATATCAAGAGCTGAATTTTTTTCACTCAAAAACGCCAGCATTAATGTATTAATTGAAACGAGATTTTCACAATATTGTTTTGATAATAATATAGCGTTATCCATTATTTTTTTTAATTCATAAGTATATTCCATATACAATGGATCCATATCATGACTTGGGAATTGATTTTGTACTTTATTAAAAATTATATCATATGTAATTTTGCTTTTTTTTAATTCGTAAGATAAAATATTTTCATCTTTTAAAAAGGATAACAATAAATGTTCACTACTTACTAAGCTATGACCGAATTTAAATGCAATAGTTTCGCTATTAGTCATTATTTTCTTCACTTCATTAGAATATTTTTCCATTTATTTTTTCCTTTCAATTATAAGTTATGACTGACATTATTAATTATTGACATATAAATATTTATTATTCGTTTAAAAAATGAAAATTAGGATATTTTGACCACATAAATTCATCATCAAAAACATTATCAAACCAATTAGAAATAGGATTATTAATGTAAATATTATAATGTCTTTGAGTATATCTAATTAAAGCGTAAAAAGAAATTATTAAATCTATTAAGATGATTATTGATAAAATAATTGATATTAGTTTATGAATTTTTGATGGAATTTTATGAATAAGTTTTATATAAAAAGGCATTACTAAGGTGATTATTATTAAACTAAAAAATCCCCATATTATCATATATGGAATAGTTGTTCTACCATTAATATTAAGCAAATTATATTGGTAATTCCAACTTTCTGCTGATAAAAATAATTCACTTATCAATGACATAAAATATTCAACAATTCCACATAATAAATTAGATAAAAACCAAATGATTAGTAGATTTGACACTTTATAAAAACAAATTGTTATGAGTAATACCCCTAATCCATAGACAATATTAAAAGGCAAAAACACAGAACCAGAACAATTAACAAATTTATTAGATGTTATTAAATGATATATTTCTTCATAAATCGTTCCAATTAATCCACCAAAAATATAAATATAAATTAAATCGTATTTATTGAAGGTATTTTCTATTCTTACTTTTTTTAAATAATTAATAAATTTCATATTATTAGTATGATTTTATTTTAGAAAAAAATTAATTTTAATTATTTTTTTTAATTTAATAATGAGTATAGTTTGATAGTTAAATTGATTTAGTTTAAAAAGAAAAGTGAATAATTACTTATATATACTTAATAAGGATTTATATATAATTAATTATTTGTTTTTATCATAAAATTATATAAAAAATATTGTTAATTAAATAAATGATAAAATAT
>CAZOAE010000078.1:0-4729 GCA_964577725.1 uncultured Erysipelotrichaceae bacterium
ATTTAAACCATTGCATATTATTTCTCCTTCTACCGACTTTTTTAATATTTAATAAGTTAATAGCAGATACATTATTACCTACTGAGTTATGACCATAACTACCACAACCTAATGTCATACTTGGTAAGAATGAGTTATAAATATTACCAATACCACCAAATGTGGAAGGTGAATTCCAAATAATTCTAATTGCAGGAATTATATCACCAAAACGATTTACTAATTCTTTATCTTTTGTATGAATTGCAGCAGAGTGTCCTAAACCATTAAAGTTAACCATTTTATTTGCTAAATCAATACCATCTTCTTGATTTTTAGATTTTAATATAGCAAGAACTGGTGATAATTTTTCTCTAGTTAATGGTTCTTTTACACCAACTGTTGAACATTTTGCTAAAAGGATTACTGTATTATCTGGTACTTCGAATCCAGCATTATTTGCAATCCATTTTGCAGATTGACCAACAATATTTGGATTTAATTTAGCATTTTCAAATTCAGATTTGTCACTTACACCAAACATGAATTTTTCAAGTAATGCTTTTTCTTTTTCATTTACTAAATAACAACCATATGTTTTAAATTCTTTTAAAACTTCTTCGTAAATTTCTTGATCGATAATCGCTGCTTGCTCTGAAGCACAAATCATACCATTATCAAATGATTTAGACATTACTATATCATTAACTGCTTGTCTAATATCGCATGATTTTTCTAAATATGCAGGAACATTACCAGCACCAACACCAAGAGCAGGTTTACCACATGAATAAGCTGCTTTAACCATACCATTACCACCAGTTGCTAAAATTGTTGATACATCTGGGTGGTTCATTAATAATGATGTTGCTTCCATTGATGGGTTTTCAATCCATTGAATACAATTTTCTGGAGCGCCAGCCTTAACTGCTGCTTCGTAACAAATTTTTGCTGCTGCAACAGAAGATTTTTGTGCATTTGGGTGGAATGCAAAAATAATTGGGTTTCTTGTTTTTAAACTAATTAAAGACTTAAAGATTGCTGTTGAAGTAGGGTTTGTGACTGGAGTAATACCCGCGACAACACCAACTGGTTCAGCAATTTCTGTAATTCCTGTTACTTGATCTTCAGAAATAATACCGACAGTTTTTAAGTGTCTCATATTATTAACAACATATTCGCAAGCGAATAAGTTTTTTGTTGCTTTGTCTTCGAAAACTCCTCTTTTAGTTTCTTCAACTGCAAGTTTTGCTAAGTCGCCATGATGATCTAAAATAGCGACAGATGTTTTTGCAACGATATAGTCAATTTTTTCTTGATCATATGAACTATAATCGTCTAAACATTTCATAGCCTTTTCAACTAGACTATTAATTTCTTCTTGTGGTGTCATATAAAATCTCCTTTACCGATAAAATTATATCGATTTAACATAACTATTAAAAGTCTTTTTTCTAAAAATCATTACTTTTCTTATGAAATCGCTTACTTATTCTTTTTAAAAAAAGAAAAAACTTTTATAGTTAAAAAATAGTTTATAAAAAATACATATTATTAATGGCAATAGGAGGAACTATAAATGTTAGAATTAAAAAATATTACTAAGATTTATGAATTAGGTAAACCCAAAGACAAGAATTATCAAACAGTCGAAGCATTAAAAGGAATAAATATTACCTTTCGAAAAAGTGAATTTGTCTCAATTTTAGGGCCATCTGGCTGTGGTAAAACTACTTTATTAAATATAATAGGGGGTTTAGATCATTATAATGATGGTGATTTAATTATAAATAATATTTCAACAAAAAAATATACTGATAGAGATTGGGATAATTATCGTAATCATAAAATTGGATTTGTCTTTCAAAGTTATAATTTAATTCCACATCAAACAATTTTAGAAAATGTCGAATTAGCATTAACTCTTTCTGGAGTATCCAAAAAAGAAAGAAAAGAGAAAGCAAAAGAAGCATTAATTAAAGTAGGATTAAAAGATAAAATTAACGCAAAACCAAGCCAATTATCTGGTGGGCAAATGCAAAGAGTAGCAATTGCAAGAGCGATTGTTAATAATCCTGATATTATTCTTGCTGATGAACCAACTGGGGCATTAGATACTCAAACTAGTTATCAAATAATGGATTTATTAAAGGAAATTAGTAAAGAAAAATTAATAATTATGGTTACCCATAACCCAGATATTGCTGAAACATACTCAACTAGAATTATTAAATTATTAGATGGTATTGTTATTGATGATAGTAAACCATTTTTAGATAAGGAAAAAGAAAGCGAATTAGAACTTGAAAAAAATACAGTCAAAGAAAAAACAAGTATGTCATTTTTAACTGCTTTATCATTAAGTGGTAAAAACTTACTTACAAAAAAGAAAAGAACTGCATTAGTTGCTTTTGCTGGTTCAATTGGAATTATTGGAATATCATTAATATTATCTTTATCAAGTGGATTTCAAAATTATATTAACGAAGTACAAAAAGATACATTATCAACTTATCCATTAACGGTTAAAAAAGATGTTGTTGATATAAGTTCAGTTATTGAAGCAATGATGGATAAAGGTGAAGATTCATATGTTGTTGAAGAAGATGGCTCTGTACACGCAAACGCTCAAATGGTTGAAATGTTCAATGGTATCATAAAAAAAAGTACCACTAATAACTTAAGTAATTTTAAACAATATATTGATGAAAATGATGACTTATTTAAAGATTACACCATAAATTATACATACAATATTGATCTTAATATATATAATGAAAATTATAAATCATTAAACCCTTCAACAGTATTTACTGATTTACTTTCAGAAATATTATATGAAAGTGGAAATAGCGAAAGTGCTTCTATTTATATGCAATCTGCTTCTATGTTAAATACTGATATCTTTACTGAAATGTTAAATAATCGTACATTAATTGAAAATCAATATGACTTAGTTGGTGAACAATCAAGATGGCCAACTAGATATGATGAATGTATTTTAGTCATTAATGAAGATTATACAATTAACGATTATTATTTATACGCATTAGGTTTAACTGATACGCCTACTTTAAAAGAAATTGCTCAAGGAATTATCAATGAAGAAAATTATAATATTAAAATTGATCCTATTAAATATGATGAATTAATTGGTAAATCATTTAAAATCTTATTAAATACTGATTTTTATGAAAAACAAGAGAATGGAACATATATTGATAAAAAAGATGATGATATATTCATCTCTAAACAAATAGATAACGAAAATGTCGGTATTGATTTAAAAATAGTTGGTATTGTTAAACCAAATAGTGATGCAGTTGCTCATTCAATCCAATCACCTATTGGATATGATTCTAGTTTAACAACTGAAATTATAAATAAAATTAATAACTCTGATATTGTTATAAAACAACAAGCGAATAAAAATATTGATATTTTAACTGGTCAAGAATTCCCTAACCAAAATATGACAACTGATGAAAAGAAAAATAAAATTAAAGAAGATTTAAATAATATGTCAGATGAAGAATTAAAAATAGTTTTACAAAAAAATGCTTCATTATGGAAAAATTTTGAAAATGTACCTGATAATCAATTAAAGCCTATCGTAATTAATATGATTGAAAGCATTGATGATGAAACACAAATTAATTCTTTATATTCATTGTTCTATGGAGAAAATACTTATGTAAATAATATTACAAATTTCGGTGTAACAAGTTTATCTAATCCAGAAACAATTTCATTCTATTGTAAAGATTTTGAATCAAAAGATAAATTAAAAGAAGAAATTAATAAATATAATAATTTATTAAAAAATGATACATCATTAGGTGAAACTTATGTTATTTCTTATAGTGATTATGTAGCATTAATGATGTCATCAATAACTATTATAATTGATGCGATTAGTTATGTATTAATATCATTTGTAGGCGTATCACTTGTTGTTTCATCAATTATGATAGGAATCATTACATATATTTCAGTATTTGAAAGAACTAAAGAAATTGGTGTATTAAGATCAATCGGTGCTTCTAAGAAAAACATTAAAAATGTATTTACAGCAGAAAGTCTTATCATAGGATTAATATCTGGTGTCTTAGGAATATGTGTAACTCTATTATTAAATATTCCAATTAATATTATAATTAATAGTTTAACTGGTATTGGAACAGTTTCTAAATTACCAGTAGGTGGCGCAATAATATTGATTTTATTAAGTTGCTTCCTAACCTTTATCGCTGGATTAATCCCAGCAAAAGTTGCTTCACAAAAAGATCCTGTTGTAGCATTAAGAACTGAATAATAACTTAAATAAAAGAACTTGAAAATAAAATAATATTTATAATCAAGTTCTTTTTATATGCTCTAAATTAAATGTTCTCTATGTATTAAACATTCTATTATCAAACCAACAACTAATTTATAATCCTAATCCAATCATTAAAAATTTTCATTTAATTAATGAATAACTATTCATCATTTGAATTAATATTGAATTTATTTTTAACTTCATCACTTATTTTTAAATGTTTAAAATAATATTCTTTGTCGTGTTCATTTATTTTGCGTAAAATTCTACAAGGATTACCTACCGCAACAACATTACTAGGTAAATCTTTTGTTACAACACTACCCGCTCCTACAACAGTATTATCTCCTATTGTAATTCCAGGTAATACAATAACTCCTGCCCCTAACCAACAATTTTTACCAATATGAACTGGTGAATTATATTGAT
>CAZOAE010000079.1:0-4718 GCA_964577725.1 uncultured Erysipelotrichaceae bacterium
AGAAAATGAAACTTTTATTAAGTTAATTAATAATAATAGTAAATATATTGTTATCACTTCAAATGGAAGATATGAAGTTGATAAAGTAGTATTTGCTATTGGGGGTTGTAGTCAACTTTATAAGGTTGAAGATTACTTAAATGTTTTATCTAATATTCCTTACCAAATTAAAACTAAAAAAATGAATTCTTCTTTATGTCCTATTATTGTTAAAGAAAAAATTAATAAAAATGTTGTTGGTAAAAGAGCAAAGGTAAAAGTAAGTATTTCTTATTTTGATAAAATTGTTTATCAAGAAAGTGGTGAAATTATCTTTAAAAAAGATGGTGTATCAGGAATTGTTATTTTTAATATTTCAAGTATTATTTCTAATAAAGTAGATTTATATAATTATAAATTAGTTATTAATTTTATTGATGGAATTACAAAAGAAGAAATTGATTCTCAATTATTAAAATTTAATAAAGATGAAGTTGTTTCTTCATATGTTGTTGATGAAATTAAAGATATGATTTTACAAAGATATGATGATATATATACTGGTTTAAGTAAGTTTAGTTTAACTATTTCTAATTTATATCCATTAAATGAAAGTCAAGTAACTCGTGGTGGAATTAGTTTAGATGAATTAGATTTATCAAATTTATCATTAAAAAAAGATAAAAATATTTATTTTGGTGGAGAAATGATAGATGTTGATGGTAGATGTGGTGGATATAATATTTATTTTGCTTTAGCATCTGGATGTTTAATTGGAAGTTCAATATAAAAAGGCTATTTCTAGCCTTTATTCAGTAGTTTTTAACATTCTTGCTTCGTATTTTTTTCTTTCGGAATAATTTAATATTTTCTTTCTCATACGATATGTTGTAGGGGTTATTTCTAATAATTCATCGGAATTGATATAATCTAAACATTCTTCTAGTGACATTTTTCTTGGGGATTTTAAGACAACTGTCGTATCTTTTGAAGATGAACGCATATTTGTTTTTTCTTTTTCTTTAACTACTGTAACACCTAAATCGGAATTGTATTTATTTTCTCCAACAATCATTCCTTCGTAAATTGGGGTGGTAGGACCAACAAACATTGTTCCTCTTTCTTCAACGTGTTGTAAAGCATATGGTGTTGCTTGACCAGAATCAACTGCGACTAAGACACCAATACTTCTTTCTCCAACATTCATTTTTAACATAGGGCGATATTCTTTAAAAGTATGATTTATAATTCCATATCCTTTAGTCATTGTTAAGAAATTATTAACAAATCCTAATAAACCACGAGATGGAACGACATATGTTACTTTAACTTGATTTTCATTATATACCATATGGACAAGTTCACCACCACGAGAAGATAATGAATCAATAATAGAACCGAGATAATCTTCTGGGACATCAATTTGTACATCTTCAAATGGTTCACATTTTACTCCATCAATTTCTTTAATAATAACTTGTGGTTTTGATACTTGTAATTCAAATCCTTCACGGCGCATATTTTCAATTAAAATTGATAAATGTAATTCTCCCCTTCCAGATACAATGAAGTTTTCAGTATTAATAATTCTTTCAACTTTTAATGAAACATCTCTTTGAACTTCTTTCATTAATCTTTCTTCGATTTTAGAACAAGTTAATAATTTACCATCTTGTCCAGCAAAAGGTGAAGTGTTAACACCAAATGTCATTTGTAATGTAGGTGGATCAATTCTTAGTAAAGGTAATGGTTCAACATTATTTAATTCTCCAATTGTTTCTCCAACATTAATATCATTAATGCCAGCGACTGCGATAATATCTCCAGCAGATGCTTGTTTTACTTCTATTCTATTTAATCCAAAGAAACCAAATATTTTTTGAATTCTAAAGTTTTTAATTGTTCCATCAATTCTTGATAAAGAAATCATTTGTCCTTCACTGATAGTTCCTCTTTTAACTAATCCAATTCCAATTTTTCCGACGAAATCAGAGTAATCAAGTAATGCTGGTTGGAATTGTAAAGGTTTATCTTCTTCAACATTTGGTTCTGGAATTTCATTAATAATAGTTTCAAAGATTGGATCCATTCCAGGTTGTTGGTCGTTTATATCACTTGAATATGATGATGTTCCTTTTAATGCTGAACAATAAACAGTTTTAAATTCTAGTAAATCATCTGGAGCACCTAATTCAATAAATAAATCTAATACTTCATCAACAACTCTAACTGGATCAGCATTTGGACGATCAATTTTATTAACAACAACAATTGGTTTAACATGGGCTTCAAGAGCTTTTTTAAGAACAAATCTTGTTTGGGGCATTGTTCCTTCAAAAGCATCAACAACTAAAACAACTCCATCAACCATATTCATAATTCTTTCGACTTCTCCACCAAAGTCAGCGTGACCAGGAGTGTCAAGAATATTAATATGATAGTCTTTATAATCTAAAGCAGTTGTTTTTGCTAGGATTGTAATTCCTCTTTCTCTTTCTATATCGTTACTATCCATAGCACGATCCTGGACTTTTTCATTATCTCTAAATGTATGTGAGTTGAGTAATAATTGATTAACTAAAGTTGTTTTTCCATGATCGACATGGGCAATAATTGCAACATTTCTTCTTTTCATTTTTTACCTCCAATGGAAAATTATAGAGCAATATATCTAATCTTTAAATAAAAATTTTCTTAAAAGTATTAAAATTTTTATTAAAAATTATAAATTATCAATATCTATAATATTTGAAATAACAATTGGTTGTTTTTTTGTTTCTTTTCTAATGTATTTTGAAATACGATCATTTATTTTTTCGATTAATATTTCTTCTTTACCTTTATAATAATTAGATATATAAGTAAATAGTGAATCTTCAAATAAAGAATTAATTTGTTTTACAATTGCTTCTGAATCTTTTAAGAAAACAAAACCTCTCATTTGAACATCTTGATAAGTAATGACTTTTTTTTCTTTTGTTGAAACAACCGCACCGAGAATAATAACACCATCAGTTGCCATTGAAATTCTTTCTTGAATAACTGAATCAACGACATTACCTACCCCTATTCCATCAACTAAAACATCTCCATTTTCAATTAATGTTTTAAAATCTGGTTTTGCAATTCCATTTTCAATATTTAAAATCATACCATTATCAAAAATAAAGATATTATTATGATTATAACCTTTATTTAATGATAATGCGATTTTAGCATTAGCCATTAATTGGCGATAATCTCCTTTAATTGGAAGATAATATTTAGGTTTAAGCATTGATAATAACATTTTAATATCTTCTTCGTGAGCGTGCATTGAACATATATCTTTTCTATTTAGATTAATAATACTAGCACCAGTTTTATAAATAGTATCTATTGCTTCAATAGAAATTGTTTCAGTTCCTGGAACGCTTGGACACGCAAGAATAAAAGTATCATTTTCTGAAAAATTAATATTTCCCATAGTTGAACCATTAGCAAAATTAATTAAAGATTCAAAAATATGTTCTCCTACTCCATCAATAATAACTAAAACATCTTGTTCTCTAATTCTATTTATATCACTAATTGATGCTTTATTTGCAGGTGGGATTCTAAATAGATTATCAATGATATTTTTTGAAAATAATTGTTCAACCATATTATTTAAGAAAATCATGTTTTTGTTAGTCTTAATAGCGATATAAATGATTTATTGTAAGTTATAAAGATTTTGTGAATAAATTGAAATAAAAATTCGACCTTTTGATTCCGCGAATTCTCTTTGAATATGTGGTGCGATACGGTGGTTAGGTGATGCGTGACCAATTTTATCAGCATCGCAAGATTCAGTTAATAATAATAAGATTTTCTTTTTTAATGGTAATGATGTAAGTAATGAAAAATCCATTTCATTATTTTCATTAGCACCAAAATCTATTATGAAATCTGATGTATAAACAATATATCCATCACTTGTATCAATAGCAACAGATAAAGAACCTGGAACAGAGTGAGTCATTTTAATAAAAATGAATTCACGATTGTTGATTTTTATAGCACCATTTTCAACTATATGAAAATCGTAATCTATTGGTTTTAAATCATATAATTTAGTTTTGTTCTTTATTAATTCAGCAGTAATATTTGAACAATAAATAGGCGCTGGAACTTTCCTATATATATAAGGTATTGCTCCCATTTGATCATCATGAGCGTGTGAAACAATATATGCTTTAACTCGAGAAGCATTATTTTTTAAATATGTATAGTTTGGTATAATACAATCAACACCTGGAACTCTTTTATCTGGGAATTTTATTCCCGCATCAAAAATGTAAATATCGCCATTAATTTCAATTACTGACAAGTTTTTTCCATTTTCGTCAAGTCCGCCTAACGAAAAGAATTTTATTTTGTCTAACATTATTAAACTCCTTTATTTTTTTCAATCTTAGTATAACCAAATAAGAAAATATATTCAATTATCTAAATTATTTTATTAAAAAAATATCTTGTAAAAACATTTCTTGAAACATTGAAAAAATAAAAATTAAAGAATTAATGTTTAATGCTTTACAAATGTTAAAATCTCATCTAAAATTATAAAGCAACTTGGCGATTGTGGTGAAGTGGTTAACACATCTGGCTGTGAACCAGACATGCGTGAGTTCGATTCTCATCAATCGCCCCATTTAAGTAAATTAATCTTGATACAGTAAAAGTATTGAGATTTTTTTGTTTTTATAGGGGTTCAA
>CAZOAE010000080.1:0-1033 GCA_964577725.1 uncultured Erysipelotrichaceae bacterium
TTGTTCATCAATTTATAATGGTTCAACTCCATTAACTCCTTTCTGCACTGATAAAGATGGTAATGGTATTGCTTGGGCTAACTCATTATTTGAAGATAATGCTGAATATGGCTTAGGTATGAGAATTGCTACTGATTATAAACTTGGTCAAATCATTAAGATTTTAGAAGCAAATAAGGCTGAATGTGAAACTGAATTACAAACAGCAATTGAAAATTACGAAAATAATATCAAAAATAGAGATTATATCCGTAATATGTTACCAGAATTTATTTCTTTAATTAAGAATTCTTCAAATGAAGGTATTAAGGCTGTCTTAGAATATGAAAGAGATTTACTTGATAAATCTGTATGGATTGTCGGTGGAGATGGTTGGGCTTACGATATTGGTTATGGTGGATTAGATCATGTTATCGCTAATGAAGAAGATGTTAACATTATGGTATTAGATACTGAAGTATATTCTAATACTGGTG
Organism: uncultured Erysipelotrichaceae bacterium; assembly: GCA_964577725.1. GTDB lineage: Bacteria > Bacillota_I > Bacilli_A > RFN20 > CAG-449 > CAG-449. The sequence goes on from CAZOAE010000080.1 coordinate 477, forward strand.
GACAATCATCTAAATCTTCACAAACTGGTTCTATTGCTAAATTTACTGCTTCTGGTAAGAAGACCGCTAAAAAGAATTTGGCTATGATGGCTATTTCTTATGGTAATGTTTATGTTGCTCAAATTTCTATGGGTGCTAATAAGATGCAAGCAATTAAAGCAATGAAAGAAGCAGAATCATATAATGGACCTTCATTAATTATTTGTTACGCTCCATGCCAAGCACACGGATTAAAAGGTGGCTTAGCAAATGCACAAAAGACTGAAAAAGAAGCAGTTGAATGTGGATATTTCCCAATCTTTAGATATGATCCAAGATTAGAAGCAGAAGGAAAGAATCCAATGCAAATGGATTGTAAAGATCCTGACTTCTCAAAATTTAGAGATTTCGTTATGACTCAAACTAGATATTCTCAATTACCTAAGGTAAATCCAGAACACGCTGAAGAATTATTAACAAAATCTCAAGAATATGCAGAAGCAAGATATAGAAGATTCAAAAGACTTTGTGATTAATTTTAATTAGGTTACATAAGCACACTAGTGATAGTGTGCTTT